>NZ_JBFAMX010000139.1:0-21707 GCF_040659615.1 Nonomuraea sp. NPDC049784 | reverse complement strand
CGCCTGTGAGGTCGGCACCCTGGGCATGTCGGACGTACGGCAGGGGCTGGCCACCTGCGTCGGCCGCGCACTCGAACGCAGTGGCGTGCCCGGTGCGGCGGTCACCGCGGTCTCCTTGAGCGCGTCGGCTCTGCGCGGGCTGAGAGCGGCCGAGGAGGCCGGCGTCCGCAGCGCCCTGGGCGTCCCGCTGCCTGCGCAGCTCAGGACGGCGATCCTGCTGGGCGAGAGCTTCAGTGCCACTGCCGCACTGCAGCTGGCGGACGTGCTCGCGGCCTGGCGAACCGCTCCCGTCGTGGCGGGCGCGGTGGCTCTGGTCGTCGTCACCGGCGACGACGGGAACGTCGGCTGCCTGGTGCTGCGCCACCCCGCCGGCTAGGCCGGCACTGAGAAGAGACCGGCCCGGAGAGCCTGCTCGCACTCTCCGGGCCGGTTTCCTGCTGTCTGAGTCGGTTCTAGGAGACCGCCCGCAGTGCGCGCTCGCGCTCCCCGGGCTGGTCGGGCACGCGGGCCATCGCCAGGCGCAGCAGCGGCGGTGCCATCAAGGACGTGATGACGGCGACCAGGATGAGGATGGTGTAACTCGCGGTGTTCAGCACGCCGAGCCGCAGGCCCACCATCGCGACGATCACCTCGATCACGCCCCTGGCGTTCATCCCCGCTCCCAGCGCGAGGGCCTCCCAGCGCGTGAGGCGGCTGCTCAGCGCGCCGATGAAGGCGCCGACGAACTTGCCGGCGATCGCGATCGCCACCACCGCCAGGGCGGCCAGCAGGATGGCTGAGTCGCCGAGCGCCGTCAGATCCATGCGCAGCCCTGCTGTGGCGAAGAAGATCGGGGCCAGGACGGCCAGCACGACCGTGCGCAGCGGCGCGAGGAGACTCAGGTCGAAGCCGGGTGCCTGGCCGATGAGAATGCCGACGATGAAGGCGCCGAAGACCGCCTCCAGCCCGAGGGCGTGAGTGGCGGCGGCGCCGCCAAGAAGCAGGACCGTCACGGCGGCCACCGCCGGCCCCGGCGAACCCGGCCTGCTGACCGGCCGCAGGAGGACCCCGACGGCCGTACGCCCGACCGTGACGGCCAGTAAGACGAAGATCGCCAGGGCGACCAGGGACTGGACGATGCCGCCCGCGCGCAAGCCGGTGGTCGCCATGGCGGAGACGACCGACAGCATCAGCCAGCCGAAAACGTCGTCGATCGTGCCCGCGGCCAGGGTGAGCTGACCGACCTCGCGGTGCAGCAGGTTCATGTCCATCAGCGTCTTGGCGATCACCGGGATGGCGCTGACGCACATCGCGACGCCGAGGAACAGGACGAAGACCGTCCTGTCGCCCTGCGCGGCCATGAGCGAGCCGGGCAGCAGGAACCCCACTCCGACTCCGCAGAGCAGCGGCACCACGAGTCCGGCGGCGCTGACCCTGACGGCCGTCGTGCCCTTGCGCTTGATCAGGTCGAGGTCCAGGTGCATGCCGGTGATGCCGACCAGTAGCAGGACACCGATCTGGCCGACCGCGTCGAGCATGTGGAACTGGGCGGCGTCCCTGGGCAGCAGCCAGTCCGACACCCCCGGCGCGACGTGGCCGAGCAGGGACGGGCCGAGCAGGACGCCGGTGCCCAGCTCGCCCACCAGCGCGGGCATGCCGAACCGGGTGGCGATCCTGCCGAGGACCAGTGCGACCAGCAGGAGCAGCCCGGCCTGGAGCAAGAAGAGCAGGAGACTGTCCGCCGCGATGGGCGGCACCGGATTGGTGACGTGCATGATCAGCAGCTCCTAGTCAGCGCCCGCCGGCAGTGTGCACGACTTCGCCGTTGATGTTGCCGTTCGCCTCCGAGCACAGGAAGACGATGAGGCGTGCGACGTCGTCCGCCGTGCTCAGGCGCCCGCTCGGGGTCTCCCGCACGGCCTGCTCCAGGAGCACGGGGTCCACTGCCTCCAGGCTCTCCGTCAGCGTGCCGCCGGGCGCGACCACGTTCGCGAGGACTCCGTCGCGCGTCCACATCAGCCCGCGGACGAACCCGTGCAGCGCCGCCTTGGCCGCGCTGTAGAGCTCGGAACCGGGATTTCCGTGGGTCGCGGTGACGGAGGACAGCAGCACGATCCGGCCCCACCCTCGCTCCCGCATGCCGCCCAGCGCCTGGCGGACGGTCCACAGGTGGCCCTCGACGTTCTCGCGGAACAGCCCGAGCCAGTGGTCCATGGGGAAGTCCTGGTAGGGAGGGATGTCCTCGGGGTTGATCCACACCCACGACTGCGCGTTGGCCACGACGACGTCGACCCCGCCCCAGCGCTCCTCGACAGCCGACACGGCCTGCCTGATGGAGTCCGGATCGGCCAGGTCGTACGGCAGGGCGCACGCCCGGTCCTCGCCGCCCAGCTCCTCGACCACGCGCTTGGCCGCGGCGTCGGAGGTGTGATAGGTGATGGCGACCCGCGCCTGCTCCGCGGCGAAGACGCGGGCGGTGGCCAGGCCGATGCCCCGCGTGGCGCCGGTGATCAGTACCCGCTTGTCCGCCAAGCCAAGATCCATGTGACGTCCTTACGTTGGCATTGGGAGCCACCAATGTGCGGCAGCGGGCTCGAGAACGGCTTGGCACCCCCTGGTGCCGGACTCCAGAGGGCTTCTAGGGCGGGTCCCTACCGTCCGGAGCGGAGTTCACGACGCGACAGGGGAAGGCCGATGCTGCACGAAGAGCTCATGGAGATCAGGGACCCGGTGTTACGGAAGGTGCAGGACCATCCGTTCTGGTCCGGCCTTCGCGACGGCTCGCTTCCCGGCGAAGCCCTCGCCTATTTCGTCCAGCAGGACACCGGCTTCCTCCTGCCCGCCTACGCCCGCGCGCTGGCCCGATGCGCCGCGGCCGCTCCGGAGGACACCGACGCGTTCCTGCTCGGCCAGTCCGTGGCGGGCACACTCGAGGCCAAGGACCGGCTGCGCCAGGCCTACACCGGGCTGGCCGCCGAGCTCGGCCTGCCGGAGCTCGGCGAGCAGCTTCCCGTCGATCCGGCCACGCACGCGCACGCGTCCTTCTTCGCGGCCGCCACCGCGCGCTCCTTCTACGCCGGGATCGGCGCGTTGCTGCCCATGGTGTGGTTCAACGCCGAGGTGTCGGACAACCTGAAGCTCAACGCGGCGCCCGGCTCCCGCTATCTGCCGTGGATCGAGGTCTACCACCCGGGGGAGTCCTACCGCTACGCGGTGCAGGCGTTCCTGGACATGATCGACCGGGCCGGCGAGAGCTGCTCGGCCGCGGAGCGTCGGCTCATCGTCGAGCAGTTCTCCACCAGCATCCGTTACGAATGGGCCTTCGCGGAATGCTGCCTGCGGCAGCCCTCGTGGCCGGTTTGAGGAGAAAGGTCGCCGAATGACTACGGAAACCGCAATTCCCTACCCCTTCCCGTGGACACCGCCCATGGAGGTTCCCGAAGGGCTGCGTGGCCTGCGGAGCAAGGCTCTCGTCGAGGTCAAGCTGCCCAGCGGTGACACGGCGGTGATGGTGACGCGCTATAAGGATGTCAGGAAGCTCTTCGCCGACGAACGGCTGAGCAAGAACATCGCCAGGCCCGGTGTCGCGCGGATCTCCGCGGACAACGAGCTGTTCGTCGACCCCGAGATCGACGCCGACCCGCCGGACCACACCAGGATGCGCAGCCTGGTGACCAAGGCGTTCACGGCACGCCGGATCGAGCGGCTGCGGCCCTATGCGCAGGAGACCGTGGACAAGCTGCTGGACGAGATGGAGGCCGGGCCCAAGCCGGTCGACCTCAACGAGGCGGTCGCGTTTCCGCTCCCGATCCTGGTGATCTGCAAGCTGCTCGGCATCCCCCCGGAGGACAGGAACAGGTTCCGCCGGCTGGTGGACGGCTTCCTCTCGGTGACCAAGCTGCCCGCCGACGAGGTCGAGGAGTGCCGGAAGGGCCTGTGGGGCTATCTCGTCGAGCTGATCGCCGCCAAGCGGGCGGACCTGGGCGACGACCTGATCAGCGCCCTGATCAAGGTACGCGACGAGGACGACAACCGCCTGTCCGAGCACGAGCTGCACTTCTGGACGCAGAGCCTGCTCATCGCCGGCTACGTCACCACCGCCAGCCAGATCGGCACCGGGACCGCGGTGCTGCTCCACCGGCAGGACCTGGTCAAGGAGGTCCAGGCCGACTACTCGCTCGTGCCGTCGGCGGTGGAGGAGCTGCTGCGTACGCAGATCATGGGCTCGTCCATCGGGACCCTGCGCTACGCGCTGACGGACATCCCGCTGTCCGACGGCACGGTGATCAAGGAAGGCTCCAGCGTCCTGCTGTCCGAGGAGTCGGCCAACATGGACGAGACCGTGTTCAACGACCCCTTCACGCTGGACATCCGGCGTAAGGAGAACCACCACATGACCTTCGGCGCGGGGATCCACTACTGCGTCGGCGCGGCGCTGGCCCGGATGGAACTCCAGGTGGCGACCGAGACCCTGCTGAGGCGGTTCCCGAACCTGCGCCTCGCGGTGCCCTCGGACGATCTGCCCCGCGGGCTCGGCGGGTTCATGGAGGGCTTCAGCGAGATTCCGGTCACATGGTGACCACCCACCGCACCGCGCTCGTCACCGGAGCCAATCGGGGGATCGGCCGCGCGGTCGCCGCCGAGCTGCACCGCAGGAACCTGCGGGTGGTGGTGACGGCGCGGGACCCCGAGACGGCCCTCGCCACCGCCGCCGACATCGGTCCCGGCGTATGCCCGCACGTCCTGGACGTCACCGATCCCACCGGCGTCATGCTGTTGCGCAAGGAGATCGAGCACGTCGACGTGCTGGTGTGCAACGCCGGGGTCCTGCTCGACGCGCGCACCGACCCCCTCACCGCGCCGCTCGACCTCGTCGACCGGACGATGCGGGTGAACCTGCTCGGCTCGTGGCGGCTGGCCCAGGCTTTCGTCCCGCCCATGATCCGCCGTGGATGGGGCCGTGTGGTGTTGATCTCCAGCGGGACGACCGCCGAGTTCGGCGGAGCCCTCTTCGCCGGCGCCCCCGGCTATTCGCTCTCGAAGAGCGCGTTGAACGGGCTGACCACGATGCTGGCCGCCCAGTGCGAGGGCACGGGAGTGCTGGTGAACGCGGTCAACCCGGGACGCGTGCGTACCGACATGATGCCCAGCGGACACGTCACGCCAGAACAGGCCGCCCGGTTCATCGCCGACGTGGCGACCCTGCCGGCCGGCGGGCCGAACGGCAGCTTCCTCACCGAGAAACGTTAAGGAGACAGCATGGAATTCGACCTGTCCGGCAAGACGGCCGTGGTCACCGGGGCCGGAGCCGGCATCGGGCTGGCGGTCACGCAGAAACTGGTCTCGGCGGGCGCTGACGTCTTCGGCGGGGCACGCACCGTCACCTCGGACCTGCTGGCCACGACGCCGCACACCCTCGAAGTCGACCTTCTCGACCAGCAGGGCCCGCAGTCGCTGATCGACGCGGCGCTCGCCAAGTTCGGCGGCATCGACATCCTCGTCAACAACGTGGGCGGCGGCGTGAAGCTGGCCTCCGGCTTCCTGGACATCGACGACGACGTCTGGCAGCACACGTTCGAACTCAACGTTCTCACCACGATCCGGGCGACCCGGGCGGCGCTCCCCAGCCTGATCGAGCGGAACGGCTCGATCATCAACATCGGTTCGATGAACTCGAGCATGGTGGACCCGCGGCTCGGGCACTACTCGGCCGCCAAGGCCGCGCTCACCAACATCGGCAAGGCACTGTCCGCGGAGTTCAGCTCACGCGGCGTCCGGGTCAACACCATCTCGCCCGGGCCGGTCCGTACCCGGCTGTGGACGAATCCGGAGATGGCCCGGCGCGCGGGGATGACCCCGGAGGAGTTCGTCGCCACCGTTCCCAAGATGACGGGGCTCTCCACGGGGCAGATGATCGAGCCTGACGAGATCGCGACCCTGGTCGTCATGCTGGCGTCCGGCAAGGTCCGCAGCATCACGGGCGCGGAGGTCATGATCGACGCCGGTATGGCCCCTCCGGCTCACTACAATCGCCCCTCCTGAGGGCCACGCGCACGAGGCCGGCTCGCCGCCACGCGGCAAGCCGGCCTTGATCGTGCGGCTGTTCTCAGCTGCGGGGGGAGCGCGGTGGTCGTCGCCTCAGGCGGCGGCCGTGCTGCTCCCCGTGTCGATCCGTCTCCTGGGGCGTCTGGCGCCCTCACCGGTCCCGGGCTCGGCCGGCACGTAGAGATGGCGGCGCTCCTCGGGGAGCAGGCCACCCCAGATGCCGTGCTTCACCTCCAGCCGTACGGCGACGGCCAGGCACTGCTTGACCACCGGGCAGTCGCGGCAGATCGCCTTGGCGCGGTGGGCGGCGCTGTGGCCGGCGTCCTGGAAGAACAGATCGGGGTCGCTCTGCGCGCACCCGGCCCTGGTCGTCCAGTGCTCGCTGACGTGTGAACGCTCCAGCCGGGTGAGGGCGTCGTCGCCGGGGTGGGCCGGAAGGGTGAACGTCTTCATGTCTGCCCCCTCGTTTTTCACAGCGTGCACGCCGCAGCTCGACGCCTGTTCGATGCCTGCTGGACCTGCGTGGAGCGGCGTCCAGACGGTGTCGAGCGGGGGGAGTCACAATCCATCACCTGCAGGACACCGAAGGAGGGTGGCCGTGTTAGCTCGGCTTGCCAGAGGGCTCATCAAGTTCATCTGGGACGGCCTGGTGGGTGTTGGGCGCATCTCCGGGATGGCCCCGTTCCTGGTGATCCCCCCGGACAACCCGCCTCCGTCTCTTCCGGCGGGGCATCCGGAACAGCTCATCCCCGATGTGCCGCCGACCCCGGAGGAGGCCCGGCTCTGGAAAGAGCTGAACCAGCCCTGAGCTCGGAGCTCATCGACCGTGGCCCAGGTCGGCGCGTACCTGCTCCACGACCACCGGATCCATCTCCGCGGCCAGCGACAACGCCTCCGCGAGGGCCAGCTCCGCCGCCACCTGGTCGCCGGTGGCGGCGTGGGCCCCGCTGAGCTGGGTGAGCACCCGGACCTCGTACAGCGGAGCGTGGATCTTCCGGCAGAGCGCCAGCGCCTGGTCCAGATAGTGGACGGCCTTGTCCGGCTCGCCCTGCGCGGATGCGAGCTCGCCCAGCCCGGTGAACCCCTTGACCTCGGCCAGCCGCGACCGGGCGGTGCCCGCCAGGTCGATGCACCGGTCGAGCGCGGTGGCCGCGTCGGAGAACTCACCGCGGCGCAGTTGTGCGAGCGCCAGCTGGTGCAGCGCGTACGCCTCCCCGATGGGATCGTCCATCGCCCGCACCATCGTCAGCGACACCTGAAGCGCGTCGACGGCGCAGGGGAGCTCGCCCGCCTGGATGTAGGCGTCGCCGAGCCAGCACAGCACCTGCGCCTCCACCCGCTTGCTCCCGGCCGCGCGGCTGAGCCGGAGCGACTCGTCGAGCAGCCGCTTGGCCTCGCCTGGGTCGCGTAACTCCAGTCGCGTCCTGGCCAGGCTGTGCAGGACGAATGCCCCGGCGGCCAGGTCCCCGTTGGCGTGAAAGATCTTCAGCGCCCGGCGGTAACCGGCCTCGGCGGCGGTGAGCCGGCCGTACATCCGGTCCAGGAACGCCAGGTCGCGGATCGCCAGCGCCTCTCCCTGCTCGTTCTCCTCGGCCCTGAACATCTCGGCTGCCGCCTCGAAGTCGCGCCGGGCGTCGTCGAAGCGCTGCTCGGCGCTGTGCAGCGAGCCGAGCGAGTAGAGCATCGTGGCCTGGCCGCGTATGTCCCCGGCCTGGCGAGCGGCCTCCAGGGCGACCTCGTGGGTCTGCCGCCAGTCGTCGTAGTAGATGCGCGCCTCGAACAGCGTCACCGAGGTGATCGCCAGGTCCCAGCACAGCTCGACGAGCCCGGCCCTGGCGGCCTGCCGGATGGCGGCCACCAGCGTCACGCGCTCGCGCTCGAACCACTGCATAGGGGTCCCGATGATCGTTGCCATCTGCTCGGGCGGGGCCGGCCAGGACGGCGCCGCGCTGCTCACCTTGACGTAGTCGCCGCCGTACTCCAGGCTGTGCGCCTGCTGGGCGAGGGCGAGCAGGGCGCTGAGCACCCGGTTCAGCTCGGCCTTGCGTTCCACCGCGGACTCTTCCGCCACCACCCGCTCGCGTGCGAACACCCGGGTCAGCTCGTGCAGGTGATAGTGGGCGTGCCCCTCCTCCGTGCCGGACATCTCGATCAACTGGGCGTCGGACAGGTCGTCGAGCAGGTCCTGGGCCTCGGTGAGCGGCGCGTTGAGCAGCGCGGCCGCGATCCAGCCGGAGTAGTGGGTGAAGTCGAGGATGGCCAGCCGCCGCAGCAGGCGGCGCGCCGGTTCGCTCATGCTCTCGTACGTCAGGGCAAGGCTGGCCCGGATCCCCATTTCGCCGTACCTGAGCTCGTCGAGCCGCCGCGCCTCGTCGGCGAGCCGCTCCACCAGGTGGCCGATGGTCCAGTTGGGCCGGGCGGCGAGCCGGGCGCCGGCGATGCGCAGGGCCAGCGGCAGGTGGCCGCAGAGCTGCGCCAGGGCCGCGGCGGGCTCAGGATCGTCCTGGATGCGGGCGCTGCCGGCGATGCGCTTGAGTAGGTTGATCGACTGTTGCGACTCGAACGTCTCGATCTCGACGGACATGGCGCCGGGCAGTCCGACCAGGCGGCTGCGGCTGGTGACCATGACGGCGCAGTCCGGGTAGCCCGGCACCAGCGGGAGGACCTGGCTCTCGCTGCCGGCGTCGTCGAGGACGATCAGCATGCGCCGGTCGGACAGCATGGTGCGGTAGACCTCGGCCCGTTCCTCCAGGCCGTCAGGTATTTCCGTGCCCGGCAGGCCGAGTGCGCGGAGGAAACGTTCGAGCACCTGCTTGGGATGGACCGTGGGCGATGCGGCGCCGTGCAGGTCGGCGAAGAGCTGGCCGTCGGGGAACCTGTCGGCGATGGCGTGCGAGGTGTGTACGGCGATGGCGGTCTTTCCCACTCCGGGCTTGCCGTAGATGACCACAACCGGTACGGCGAGCTGGGAGTGGTCCGAGGTCAGCAGCCGTCGTATCGTCTCCACCTGCTGGCGGCGGCCGGTGAAGTCGGCGACGTCGCTGGGAAGTAATCGCGGTGTCCCGGAGGGCACGGCGGGCGGGGATTCGCGTGGGGGCGGGGGCGGTGCGGGGGCGTTGAGGCTCTCGTGCGAGGTGAGGATCGCCTGGTGTAACTGGCGGAGCTCCTCGTTCGGCTCCAGGCCCAACTCCTCGATCATGGTCTCTCGTGTGTGCTGGTAGACCTGTAACGCCTCCGCCTGCCGCCCGGAGCGATACAGCGCTGTCATGAGCTGGGCGCGTAACCGCTCCCGGAGAGGGTGCCTCTCGACGAGCTCGGTGATCTCGGCCACCAGCTCGCGATGCCTGCCCAGCTCGAGTTCGAGCTCGATGCATTCCTCGTTGATGGTGATCTGCCGCTCGGTGAACCTGGTCACCGCCGACCGGACCAGCCGGCTCTCGATGCCCTCCAGCGGACCGGTGCACAGGGTGAGCGCCTCGCGGTAGCCGCGCACGGCGTCGTCGAGCTGTCCGGCGTCGCGCGCGCGACGTGCTTCGGTGGCGAGCCGGCGAAATCGCTGCGCGTCGATCTGGTGGTCGTCGCAGCGGAAGATGTATCCCTGGGATTCGGTGGTGATGATGTGGGGGTACCCGTACGAGGCGAACAAGCGCCGCAGGGAGGAGATGCAGATCTGGATCTGCGCCCGGGACGTGGCCGGCGGGTCATCGCCGTAGATCGCCTCCATGAGCCGGCGGACCGAGACGACGCGTCCCGCCTCGAGCAGGAGGACGGCCAGAACCGTCTGCTGCCGAGGGCTGCCGAGGTCCAGCCGCTTCCCCTCTATCGTGATTTCCAAAGGGCCGAGGATCCGAATCTCCACCCCGTGTCTCCCGTTCAGCCCGGCGATGGCGTGCGAGCAGCCGACATCACTGGTGCGCCCATCACCGCCATCCGCGCAGGATAGGCCCCCTGACCGGCTGCGATAGAGGCCTGATGGATTGCCCCTTACTCGCGGAGTGTACAGCGCGGTGCATTTGGAAGCCAGATAAAACCTATTTCTTCGCGATCTGTTCGCGACGCGGTCGCCTCTCATGCCGCAGCGGCACTCCATTGTCCTGAACCAGTGTGAACACGTGAATGCGAAAACGGCCGCCCCTATGTCTTCGACCTGATGAGAAGGTCGGACCGAGGGGCGGCCGCCAGGCTTGTGCGGGGAGCGCCGGGTCAGTCCCAGGGGGTGCCTTCAGCGTGCACCGAGCCATGATTTGCCGACAGTGCGATCGAGCCGCCGGCAGGGAGGGCACCGGCCCATAGCATTCCTGCCGAGAGGGCCGCGGACAGAGCGAGCGGGATGATGCTTTTCGAAAGACGACGCCACATCATGTTTTACCTCGCGTTAACAATTGGGGCGCCTGCCGCCGCCCGGCCGGCTGCCTGTGATCTGAAGCTAAGAGCGCCCTCCATCCATTCATTATCCGTTCCCTTCTCGGGCGGCATCCTCCCAGGTCAGGGTGGAGATTGGAGAGATAGGCCGACTGGGGGCGGACGAATAGGGCGATGTCGTGAGTTGGCCTCGTGTTACCTCCGCATGGCCCCCCGGACCGCCCCTCGGGCGTCTCCATGGCCACGAAGCAGGAGAAAGAGAAGGAGTATCGGGCCTGGACCGGCGCATAACTGATCGATTACATTCCCGGAGCTGCGCGCCTCCTTGACTGCGAACATCACCACGCGGATCCCGGATTAAATCGCCGCATATCCCGTCAGGGCGAGTTGTGAGAAGCGTGACCATGTCGGTTACGATGACAACTGCCGGCTGTCATGGGCGGTCCACTTCGGTGTTCCGGTCGCGCCCGGCGAGATAGCGTTATCATCGAGGTGGCCCGCCGGCTGCGGGCCGATTTTCCGGCGAGAATCGATCGCTATTTCGCTCGTGGCGCCCGCGCAAAAGCCGACAATGTACGGCTGGGCGGCCGCGATGGCTCTCGGGGAAATCGCGGTCGATTTTCCGGAGGCCGGTCGGGGCCAGTGCGTGTCGTGCGCGAGCTCCTCGAAGAGGGCCTCATCTCCGGCCACGTAACGATCAACGTGCTGATGCGGACTATGTGAACAGCTGATCGAGCGCACGTGCGCCGCCCGGCAGGTGCGCCGCCCCTCGCTATTCATCGATGTAATGCGACGTTTCCGCTGTTCAGCCGCATAGTGCTCGCAACTGCCCGATGCCGGTGCAAAGGGCTCGCTCATAGCTCGAGCCCGCATGCTAATCAGCCGGTCAGGCGATAACCGGGAGGCTGCGAACTGGGCTTGCAGTATTCATCGGAGCTGTTCCGCGACACGATGCCCGACTTGTCGCGTGAGGTTTGCGCGCGGTCGCGCCTCGTGTTGGATCGCGAGCCGGGACGGAAATGGTTCTCAGCTTCCCGGCTGCCGCCGAGCGTGCCATGCCCGGCGTCTCCGCGGACCAGATCTATGGACGAACCGCAAGCCGTCGAGAAGGCGTCTACCGGTCCATCCGCACAACGACCGCGGCACAGGCCGGGTACGGGCGGAGCGGTCCCTACCGGCCCGGGTAAGAAGGGCTCCTGTGCGGCAACGCTGAAGGGGCCGGCAACGTGTGCCAGATCACTCTTACGCCGGTCTTGTTGACGCCCGGACTTGACCTTGGTAACGCGCCTCCGACATCCTCTATATCCGGCGTTCCACCGAATTACTGGTGCATCCGCGCCACTCCGCGGGCAGAGATCTCGCGTGCGCCTCGGTCTTCCGCTCACCTCAGGACGCGATCAAGAGCGGCGTCGGAGCCCTGGCGTGCGAGGCGGCCTGGCAGGACCGGTGCATGGGATCCGCGAGACGCCCGGTGCGAGATCGTGCTCCGGCCATCTCCGTCCGGCCACGCGGCGGCGACGGCCGGCAGGCGAATAGCGGCTGGAAGGCACAAGGATAGAAGGCGTCGGGATGGTGAAGACATGAATATCTCTGCGCAGGTGCTCGACGGAGTGTATGGCCGGCCGGCGTCGGGCCTGCGAGTGCGTTTGGAGCAGTCAGTCAGCGGATTCTGGGACGACATCGGCAGAGCTGAGACCGACGGCGAGGGGAACGTCAGCAAGTGGGCCGAGTCGAGGCTGTCCCGCGGGCTGTACCGGGTTGTGTTCGACAGCGACTACTACTTCTCCGGGCTCGGCATTGAGGCGATCTATCCGGAGATCGTGGTCGTGTTCCGGATCCGCGAGGAGTCCGGCGTCTGCCAGATTTTGATCATGTTGTCTCCGAGCACGTACTCCACGTACTTCGGCACCAGAAGCTGAACACCCGGGCCCGACGCGCTAGGCGCGGCGCCGGGCGCGGTAGGCGGCCACGTGCATGCGGTTGCCGCACGTCCGGCTGTCGCAGTACACCCGGGACCGGTTGCGGGACTCGTCGACGAAGACGCGGTCGCAGTCGGGGGCCGAGCAGGTGCGCAGCCGTTCGGTCTCGCCTTCCACCAGCAAATGTGCCAGGGCCACCCCGCAGTCGGCCGCCACGTGCTCGGCCAGGGTCGCGTCGGCGGCGAAATAGTGCATGTGGAGCGGGTGGCCGTCGTGTTCCGTCATGCGGGGCGTGATCCGCGTATCCGACAGCAGAGCGTTCAGCGTGCGGACCGCCGTGGGCTGGTCCGGGGCGGTGAAGACGCGGTGGAACGCCTCGCGCACCATTCGCACCTGTCCCAGGTCGCGGGGCGTCAGCTTGGTGACGCCGCTGATCTGGCGGGATTCCACGAACGCCTGCAATTCGGCCAGGCCGGCCAGGCCCTCGTCACCGCCTGTGGACGGTGAGGTGTTGACCAACTCGACAACGGTGGCCAAAGAATGCACCATGTCATGGCCAAACGGCATGTTGACTCCTGTCCGTGCCGGGTTCTAGCGTGGTCGCACTGTATCTCCTGCGTGGGCGTTCGGGGGTCTCCGTGAGTACACATCGCCGTATCGTGCTGATCGCGATCGCCGGTGCGCTCATCATTTCCACCTCCGGTCCCTTGGTCCGTCTCTCAGGTGTATCGCCCGCCACGTCAGCGTTGTTCCGCTGTGCGTACGCCGTGCCGCCCATGCTCGTGCTGGCCTGGCTGGAGCGGCGCAGGCTCGGGCCGCTGCCGATCAAGGGGCGGGTGCTCGCCTGGCTCGCAGGGGTGGTGTTCGCGCTCGACCTGCTCTTCTGGCACCACGCGATCGACTACGTGGGCGCGGGGCTGGCCACCGTGCTGGGGAACCTGCAGGTGTTCATCGTGGCGTTCGCGGCGTGGGCGTTGTTCCGGGAGCGGCCGTCCACGCGGTTGATGATCGCCACGCCGGTGGTGTTCGCCGGGGTGGTGCTCATATCCGGGATGTTCGACAGCGCCGCCTATGGGAGCGATCCGGTCATGGGGGTGTGGGCGGGGATTGCCACGTCTATCTCTTACGCGGCGTTTCTGCTGCTGATGAAGGCTGGGCCCGAGCGGGCAGCCGGGCCGCTGGCGCACGCGACCGTGGTCGCCACCGTGGCCATCGCCCTGCTCAGCCCGCTCTTCGGGGGCGCCGACCTCGTGCCCGTCTGGCCGGCGCACGGATGGCTGCTGCTGCTCGCGCTGGGGCCGCAGGTGCTGGGCTGGTCGCTGATCACGTTCTCGCTGCCGCGCCAGCCCGCCGCGCTCACCGCGTTGCTGCTGCTCATCCAGCCCATGACGACCGTGGCGCTGTCGGCCGTGGCGCTCGGCGAGCGGCCGTCGGTCCTGCAGCTCGCCGGGTGCCTGGTGATCATCCTCGGCGTTCTGTACGGCTCCCTCAGCCGTTCCCGGGCCCGCGAGGTCCACGACGAAGAGCTGTCGAAGGTCGCGTGAAGCGGCCTCAGCCCGCCTCGGCCGGCGTCGAGGAGCAGGAGGAGCAGGTGCCGAAGACCTCCACCGTATGGGTGATCTCGGTGAAGCCGTGCTCGCTCCCCACGGCCTCCGCCCACCGCTCGACCGCGGGACCGGCCACCTCCACCGTGTGGCCGCACCGGCGGCAGACCAGGTGGTGGTGATGGACCTCACTGGCACACGCGCGATAGACCGACTCGCCCTCGTCCGTGCGCAGCACGTCGACCTGCCCGCCGTCGGCCAGGGCCTGCAGGGCGCGGTAGACGGTGGTCAGGCCTATCTTGGCGCCGTGCAGGCGCATCTCGGCATAGACGTCCTGCGCGCTGCGGAAGCCCTCGCTCTTGCGGAGGGTGTCGTGCACGGCATTGCGCCTCGTCGTCATGCGGCCTCCTCCACGGGCATCTTTGGTCGCTCGCTCACTGTCGACTCCTGGGTTCGGCCTCGCCGTACGAATCTACCGATCCCGAGCGCCAGGACGAAGCCGACGAGAGCCAGAAGCACGATCGCCGCCCCTGGAGGCACCTTGGCCGAGTAGGTGGAGGCCAGCAGGCCGCCCACCGAGGCGAGCACCCCGAACAGCATGGCCAGCCCCATCGTGGTGCGGAACCCCCGCGTGAGCTGCTGGCTGGTGGCCACGGGGATCACCATCAGTGCGCTGACCAGCAGCAGGCCGACCACGCGCATGGCGATCACCACGGTCAGCGCGGCCGTGACCGCGATCAGCAGGCTGAGGAAGCGTACGGGCAGGCCACTCGCCCTGGCCATCTCCTCGTCCTGGCAGAGCACGAACAGCTCCCTGCCGAAGATCACGACCACCGCGATCACGGCGACCGCCAGCGCGGCGATGACCCAGATGTCCTGGGGGGTCACGCTGGCGATGGCGCCGAACAGGTACGAGTTCAGCTTGGCGTTGCTGCCGCCGGGCGCGATGCCCATGAGCATGACGCCGCCCGCGATCCCGCCGTAGAACAGCAGCGCGAGCGCCACGTCGCCGCTCGTCCGCCCACGGGCCCTGACCAGCTCGATGGCCACCGCCCCGACGACCGAGACGATCACGGCCGTGAGCACGGGCGTCGTGCCCGTCAGGAAGCCCAGGGCCACGCCGGTCAGCGCCACGTGGCCGATGCCGTCGCCCAGCAGCGCCAGCCTGCGCTGCACGATGAACGTCCCCACAGCGGGGGCGCACAGGCCCACCAGCAGCGCGGCGACCAGGGCGAGCTGGAAGAGCTGCTCCTGAAGAAGATCCATGATCATAGCGACCCCTCCTGCGGGCCGGTGCCCTGCCAGCCCGTCAGCGGTCCCACGGCCGGGGCGGCGGCGTGCGGGTGCTGGTGTTCGTGGCCGGGCCTGGCGCAGTCGCCCTCAGGCCGCGGCGGGCGGCCGTCATGCGCGACGCGGCCCTCGCGGATCACCACGCCGCGCGTGATGATCGGTTCCAGCGGCCCCAGCTCGTGCGCGACCAGCACCACCGTCTTGCCGTCGAGCACCAGCCCGGCCAGCGTGTCGGCCAGCAACTGCTGCGTCTCGGCGTCCACACCCGCCGTCGGCTCGTCCATCACGTACGTGTCCGGCTCCCCGGCCAGCGCCCTGGCGATGAGCACCCGCTGCTGCTGCCCACCGGACAGCGACTGGACGGGGTCGTTCGCGCGGTCGGCCAGCCTGACGGCCTCCAGCGCGCCGGCCACGGCGGCCCTGTCGGCCGGGCTGGTCCTGCGGAGCCGGCTCTGCCTGGCGATGCGGCCAGAGGCCACGACCTCCCGCACGGTGGCGGGCACGCCGCCGCCGACGTGCAGCCGCTGCGGCACGTAGCCGATGCGCCACCAGTCACGGAACTTGCCGGGCGGGGACCCGTACACCAGCGTCGAGCCGCCGGTCAGCGGCGTGAGGCCGAGCAGGGTGCGGACCAGGGTCGACTTGCCCGAGCCGTTGGCGCCCAGGAGGGCGACGACCTCCCCTGGGCAGACGGTCAGGTCGATGCCCCGAAGGACGGGCTTGCCATCGAAGGAGACCCGGCCGTCGGTCATCGCGAAGGCCGTTTCGCTCATGCCGTACACCCCAGTGCTGTTTGTAGGGTTTTGAGGTTATCGCGCATGGAAGACAGGTAGTCGCCGGAGGGCTTGCTCTCCAGCGGGTCGAGCACGGCCGTCTTCGCGCCGACCTCGTTCGCGAGCACCTCGGCCACCTTGGGGCTGACCAGGGACTCCGTGAAGATCGTGGTCACGCCCTCGGACTTGGCGAGCTTGGCTACCTCGGAGATGCGCGTGGGCGACGGCTCCTGCTCCGGGTCGAGTGTGATGCCGACCTGCTTGAGCCCGTACCGGTCCGCCAGGTAGCCGAACGCCTCGTGCGAGGTGACCAGCGTCTTGGTCTTGCACGCGCTCAGGCCCCTGGCGAACTCCTGGTCGAGCGTTCCGAGCGCGCTCGCCGTCTTGGCGGCGCGGTCCTTGTACGCCTGCGCGTGCGCCGGATCGGCGCCGGCCAGGCGCTCACCGAGCTTGGTGGCGACAGTGGCCAGGCGGGACGGGTCGAGCCAGAGGTGCGGGTCGTACGAGACCTCATGCTCCTCGCCCCCCTGCGAGGGGAGGGTCTTGACGGCTGTGGCGGCGTCGAAGCTCTTGTCCGCGTCCACCGCGTCGTCCACGGCCGGTTGGACGCCCTTGATGTAGACGGTGAGTGCGGCCTTCTGGAGCTCGCTCACCTGCTGGATGCCCAGCTCCAGGTCGTGCGGCTCCACGCCGGGCGCGGTCAGGACCGTAACGTGCGCGTCGGATCCCCCCACTTGCTCGGTCAGCCACTGGATCGGGTAGAACGCGGCGACCACCTCGGGCTTGCCGTCCGCGGCGGCGGTCCCGGCGGAGCCGGATCCGCAGGCGGCGACGGTGAGGAGGGCGGCCCCGGCCAGCAAACCGGCAGCGTGCGACCGGGAAAATCCTGACATCATGTGAGTCAGTATGCGCCAAAATGAAAATGGTTGTCAAAGTGCTTTGCGACGGCTCCCCAGCGACCGAGCCCCCTCCACGAAGCGGAGGCCATGAACAGGGGATGCCGGACGGTGGGCTGGGGGCCAGGCGGCACCGTTCGGCATCCCGCCATCACCCCGGTGAACGCGCGTCGGCTGAGCCATAGCCGACGCCCGAAGTGATGTCCAGGCGGCGCTCGCCGGTGTAGACGTTCATCGAGTTTCCGCGCAGGAACCCGATGAGCGTCAGCCCCTCCTCGGCGGCCAGTTCGACCGCGAGCGACGACGGCGCCGAGACCGCGGCGAGCGCCGGGATACCGCCCATGACCGCTTTCTGCACCAGCTCGAACGAGGCCCGGCCCGACACCATCAGCACGGTGCCCCGCAGCGGGAGCCGGCCGTCGCGCAGCGCCCAGCCGAGCAGCTTGTCCACCGCGTTGTGCCGGCCCACGTCCTCGCGCACGCACAGGGGCTCGCCGTCGGCCGTGAACAGGCCGGCCGCGTGCAGGCCCCCGGTCCTGTCGAACACCCGCTGGGCCGCACGCAGCCGGTCCGGCAGGGTGACGACGGTGGACTGCGCCAGCTCGACCGGGTCGTCGCCGGCGCTCCAGCGAGCCACTGTGCGCACCGCCTCCAGCGACGCCTTGCCGCAGACGCCGCAGGAGGACGTGGTGTAGAAGTTGCGCGGGGCGGGCGCCTCGACGCCGGGCGCCAGCCGTACATCCAGGACGTTGTACGTGTTCCCGCCGTCCACCGTCGCGCCCGCGCAGTAGCGGATCGTGGCGATGTCGTCCGCCGAGCCCACGGCCCCCTCGCTGACCAGGAATCCGGCGGCCAGGTCGAAGTCGTCCCCGGGCGTACGCATGGTGACCGTCAGCGGTGTCCCGTCGAGGCGGATCTCCAGCGGCTCCTCGGCGGCCAGCGAGTCGATCCCGCGGGTGCGGGCCGTGTCCTTGACCCTCAGGATCCGTCTCTTGACGGCGACCCTAGACATAGCCGTACCCGAAGCGGCCCTTGACGCACAGGTTGCCCTTGGTCACCGGGTTGTCGTGCGGCGAGGTCACCTTGACGATCTTGTTGTCCTGCACGTGCAGGGTCAGGTTGCAGCCGACCCCGCAGTAGCTGCAGATCGTGGTGGTCTCCGTCTGCTCGGACTCGTCCCAGGTGCCCTCGGCCCGCATGTCGAACTCGGTCTTGAACGACAGCGCGCCCGTCGGGCACACCTCGACGCAGTTGCCGCAGTAGACGCAGGCCGAGTCGGTGAGCGGGGCGTCGAACTCCGTGGAGATCGTCGCATCGAAGCCCCGGCCCGCGACGCCGATGGCGAAGGTGTTCTGCCACTGGTCGCCGCAGGCGTCCACGCACTTGTAGCAGAGGATGCACTTGCTGTAGTCGCGTACGTAGAGGTCGTTGTCCACCTTGGCGGGCTGTTCCACCTTGGCCGCCTCGTCGCCGAACCTGGCGGGGTCGGCGCCGTACTCGGCCACCCATTCGGCGGCGCGAGGCGTGGTCGACATGTCCACGGAGGAGCCGAGCAGCTCCAGCACCACCTTGCGGCTCTGCCTGGCGCGCTCGGTGTCGGTGCCGACTTTCATGCCCGGTTCGGCCTTCCTGGAGCAGGCGGGTGCCAGCGTCCTGGCGCCCTCCACCTCCACGACGCAGACGCGGCAGGCGTTCTTCGGGGTCAGCGTGTCGCCGTAGCAGAGGGTCGGGATGTCCTTCCCGGCCGCCTGACAGGCGTCGAGGATCGTCGAGCCCTCCGGCACGCGTACGTCCTCGCCGTCGATCTGGACGTCGATGAGCCGCCGGGGCGGCTGAAGCGGGATCATTTGAACACCCCCAGGCGGTCGATGGCGGATTCGACGGCGTTCCATGCGGTCTGTCCCAGGCCGCAGATGGAGGCGTCGCGCATGGTCTGGCCGACCTCGCGCAGCAGCACGAGATCGTCCTCGGAGACGCGGCGCGACAGGCGGTGCAGAGCCTCCTCCTGCCGTACGGTGCCCACCCGGCAGGGCACGCACTGGCCGCAGGACTCGTCGCGGAAGAACTCCGCGATGCGCAACAGCAGCCGTTTCATGTCCACGGTGTCGTCGATGACGAGCACCACGCCGGAGCCGAGCGTGGCCCCCGCGTTCCTGGTGCCCTCGAAGGTGAGCGGGATGTCCAGGTCGGTGACGAACGCGCCGGCCGCGCCGCCGAGCAGCACCGCCCTGGTCGTGCCCGTGGTCCCGGCCATCTCCAGCAGTTCACGCAAGGTGGCGCCGAACGTCAGCTCGTACACGCCGGGCCGCTCGACCGCGCCCGAGACGCAGAACAGCTTGGGCTCGGCCGCCGCGTACGCCTGGGCGCCGCGCTCCAGGATCGGCAGCACGTTGACCAGCGTCTCGACGTTGTTGACCACGGTCGGCTTGCCGAACAGCCCCTTCTCCACGGGGAACGGTGGCTTGCTGCGAGGCTCGCCGCGCTTGCCCTCGATGGAGTTGAAGATCGCGGTCTCCTCGCCGCAGATGTACGCGCCCGCACCCCTGCGCAGCTCGATGTCGAATGACAGCCCCTTGCCGAGGATGTCGTCGCCGAGCAGGCCCCGCGCGCGGGCGGTCGCGATGGCGTGCTGGAGGCGCGCGGTCGCACGGGGATACTCGCCTCTGATGTAGAGGTAGCCCTTGGCGCAGCCGGTGGCGTACCCGGCGATCGTCATCGCCTCCACCAGCGCGTACGGGTCGCCCTCCATGATGACCCGGTCCTTGAACGTGCCCGGCTCGCTCTCGTCGGCGTTGCACACCAGGTAGTGCGGGTGGTCGGGCTGCCGCGCGGTGGCGTCCCACTTGCGGCCGGTCGGGAACGCCGCGCCACCCCTGCCGACCAGCCCCGACTCCAGCACCTCCCGGATCACCCCGGCCGGGCCGAGCTCGAACGCCCGCCTGAGCGCGGTGTAGCCGCCGGCCGCCCGGTAGTCGTCCAGGCTCCCGGGATCGGCCGTGCCGACCCGCCTGAGCAGCACCAGCCCGTCCTGCCCGGCCTGCGGCACCGCCGCCGCCACCGGGGCGTCGCCCGCGACGTCGAGGCTGGGCGTGCTGCCGTTGGGGCTCGGTGTGCCGGCGATCGTGTCGGCGTGCGCGGGGGCGTACACCTGGGCCTTGGGGGGAGTGCCCGCTTCCAGGGCGAGCGCGGCGGGGGCGCGTTCGCACAGGCCCAGGCAGGGGCTCTCGTGCCACGACCGGCCCTGCGGGCCGAGCGCCTCCTCGACCCGCCTGCGTACGTCCTCCCCGCCCTTCGCCTGGCAGGCCAGGTCGGTGCAGACGTGCAGCACGCGCCTCGGGCGCGGCTCCATGGAGAACAGCGAGTAGAACGTGGCCACCCCGTACGCCTCGGCGGGCGGCACGGTGAGGCGGCGGCAGATGTACTCGAGCGCGCCCTCGCTGATCCACCCGACCCGGTCGTTGACCGCGTGCAGGACGGGCAGCAGCAGGTCGCGCTGCGACTCGGCGCGGGCGGCGACCCGCAGGTCGGTCTCGGTCCTCGAACCGCCATCCCATGCGGTGGCGGGCGGTCCGAGCAGGGCGTCGACGGCCGCGCGCTCCTCCTCGGACGGCTCGGCGCCGCGGAACCTCAGATCCATCTGATCACCCGGCCTTCACGAGCTTCTCGACGCGTACGGCTGCCGCCTTGAACTCGGCCGTGCCCGCGATCGGGCAGGTGGCCTCGATGGTGAGCGAGTTGGTGTCCACCTCGTCCGGGAAATGCATGGTCATGAACACCAGCCCCGGCCGCAGGGCGGGGTCGATGAACACCGGCGCGACCACCGACCCGCGCCGAGAGCTGATCCGCACCTCCTCGCCCGCGACGACGCCGAGGCGCTCGGCGTCCTCAGGGCAGAGCTCCACCGTCTCGCCGCGGCGCAGGGGAGAGGCGAACCCGGACGACTGCACGCCCGTGTTGTACGAGTCGAGCCGTCTCCCGGTCGTCAGCCGCAGCGGATATTCCTCGTCCAGCAGGTCCACCGGCGGCGAGTGGCGCAGCAACGCGAACGGCGCCGGCACGCCCCGCTTGACCGGGTCGCTCTCCCACAGCCTGCCGTGCAGGTAGGGCGGCTCCAGCGCGTCCTCGGACGGGCAGGGCCACTGGATGCCCTGCAGCTCGGCCAGTCGCTGGTAGGTCATGCCCTTGTGCTGGGGCGACAGGGCGCGCAGCTCGTTCCAGACCTCCTCCGCGCCGTCGTAGTGCCAGTCGTGGCCCAGCCTGCGGGCGATCTCGCACATGATCCAGATGTCGTCGCGCGCCTCGCCCGGCGGTTCCAGGGCCTTGCGCACCCGCTGGACGCGGCGCTCGCTGTTGGTGAACGTGCCGTCCGCCTCGCACCAGGCGGCGCTGGCGGGCAGCACGACGTCGGCCATCTGGGCGGTCTTGGTGAGGAAGATGTCCTGCACGACCAGGTGGTCGAGCATGGACAGGCGCTTGATGCAGGCCAGCGAGTCGGCCTCGGACTGCACGGGGTTCTCACCGATCAGGTAGCAGGTGGTCACCTCGCCCTCGGCCATCGCCTCCAGCATCTCGGTGAGGTTGAAGCCGTACTGGGGCTGGATCTCCCTGCCCCACGCGCTCTCGAAGCGGGCCCTGACGTCCGGGTCGAGGATGTCCTGGAAGCCCGGCAGGCGGTTGGGGATGGCGCCCATGTCGCCGCCGCCCTGCACGTTGTTCTGGCCGCGCAGCGGCGACAGGCCGGAGCCGTAGCGGCCGACGTGGCCGGTGAGCAGGGCCAGGTTGATGAGGGCCCGTACGTTGTCCGTCGCGTTGTGGTGCTCGGTGATGCCGAGCGTCCAGCACAGCTGGGCGCGGTCGGCGCGGGCGTAGGCGTGGGCCAGCTCGCGGATGGCGTCCGCC
>NZ_JBFAMX010000138.1:0-22094 GCF_040659615.1 Nonomuraea sp. NPDC049784 | reverse complement strand
GTGTGCAGCACCTCGCCCAGCTTGGCGGCCCTGGCCTGGAACTCGCCGGTGTTGAGCAGCTCGATGACCGCGATGCCGACCGCGCACGCCAGCGGGTTGCCGCCGAACGTGGACCCGTGCTGGCCGGGGTGGATGACCCCGAGCACGTCACGGTTCGCGGCGATGGCGGAGACGGGTACGACGCCGCCGCCGAGCGCCTTGCCCAGGACGTAAATGTCGGGCACGACACCCTCGAAGTCGCACGCGAACGTCTGCCCGGTGCGCCCCAGCCCCGACTGCACCTCGTCGGCGATCATCAGGATGCCCTGGGCGGAGCAGAACTCCCGGATCTCGCCCAGGTACCCGTCGGGCGGCACCAGCACCCCGGCCTCGCCCTGGATGGGCTCGACCAGCACGGCGACCGTGTTCGCGTCGGCGGCCCGCCTGATCGCCTCGGCGGAGCCGTACGGCACGAGACGGAAACCCGGCGTGAACGGGCCGAAGTTGTCGTGTGCCTCCGGGTCCGTGGAGAAGCTCACGATCGTGGTGGTGCGGCCGTGGAAGTTGCCCTCCATCACGATGATGTTCGCCTGGTCGGGCTCCACGCCCTTGACCTCGTAGCCCCACTTCCGCGCGACCTTGATGGCGGTCTCGACGGCCTCGGCCCCGGTGTTCATGGGCAGGATCATGTCCTTGCCCGTGAGGTCGCCGAGTCCGGCGCAGAACTGCGCGAACTGGTCGTGGTAGAAGGCGCGGCTGGTCAGGGTCAGGTTCTTGAGCTGTTCCTGAGCGGCCTCGATGATCTTCGGGTGGCCGTGGCCGAAGTTGAGCGAGGAGTAGCCGGACAGGCAGTCCAGATACCGCTTGCCCTCGACGTCGGTGACCCAGGCGCCGTGCGCCTCATGGATCACGACGGGCAGTGGATGGTAGTTGTGCGCGCTACGGCGCTCGCTCATTTCGATGAGCTCTGCGCTGGTGGTCATGGTCAGTTCTCCCCCCTGATCTCCAGTGTGCAGCACTTGGGGCCCCCACCCGCCTTGCGCAGCTCCGACAGGTCGACCGGGATCACCTCGTAGCCGCGCCTCTTGAGCTCCAGTTGGAGATTCGACGCCTCGGCGTTGATGACCACGTTCCTGCCGTCGCTGACCGCGTTCAGCCCGAGCACCTCGGCGTCCTCGGCGGTCGCGAGCACCGCGTCGGGGAACATCGTGCGCAGCACCTTCCTGCTGCCCTCGGAGAAGGCCTCCGGGTAGTACGCGACGTTGCGGCCGTCGAGCGGGAACAGCGCCGTGTCGAGGTGGTAGAAGCGCGGGTCCACCAGCGTCAGGGAGATCACCGGGCGGCCCAGGTACTCCTGCGCCTCCTGGTGCGCGACCACGTCCGTGCGGAAACCGGTTCCGGCCAGGATGACCTCGTCGAGCGTGAGGAAGTCGCCCTCGCCCTCGTTGACGTGGATCGGCTCGCGCGTCGGGTAGCCGCGCTCGGCGAACCACCGCAGGTAGGCGGGGCCCTCGGGGCCGCGCTCGGGGTAAGCGAACCTGGCGCCGTAGACGCGGCCGTCCACGACCAGCGCGCCGTTGGCGGCGAAGACCATGTCGGGCAGCCCCTCGATCGGGTCGATCAGGCTGACCCGGTGCCCGAGCTCCTCGTAGGCCGCCTTCAGGCCCTCCCACTGCCGGACCGCCACGTCGCGGTCCGCGCCGGCCTCGGGATGCATCCACGGATTGATCGCGTACTCGACCGTGAAGTAGTCCGGACGGCACATCAGGAAGTGTTTGGGCATGCAGGTCTCCGTCGAGGTTTATGGATCGATGTCCCGATTGGGGGGACGGAGACAGCCTAAGAATGTACGTTTACGCAGGCCAAGCGTCTGGCATTGCGTGTTGGCGCGGGTCTGTTGCGTGTATCAGAGCGCCGGATGCGATCCGTTGCGCGGCTCCGGCACGGCGGCGCCAGGAGGGGTGTCCACCAGCCGCGAAAGCACAATGGAGCTCTTGGTCCGCACCACGAACGTCTCCGCCGCGATGCGCTCGATCACCCGCTCCACGTGGCGCACGTCCGTGGCCCTGATGTGCAGCAACGCGTCCGCCTCGCCGGTGATCGTGGCCGCCGCCACCACCTCGGGGAACTTGGCGACGGCCAGCGCGATGTCCGAAGGTTTGGTCTTGCCCTGGCAGAACAGCTCCACGTACGCCTCGGTCGTCCAGCCGAGCGCCTGCGGCGCCACCCTCGCGCTGAACCCGGTGATCGCCCCCGTCTCCCGCAACCGGTCGACCCGCCGCTTCACCGCCGACGCGCTCAGCCCCACGTGGTGGCCGATGTCCGCGTAGGTCGCGCGTGCGTCCTCGACAAGCGCGGCGATGATGTCACGATCAAGCCGATCCAGTTCCACGCGCCTTGTATACAGCCTGGCCAGGCTGGCGCGCGACGAGCGGCGCGCGGGAAACTGGGCGTGCTGACAGCCATCGGAAGGTATCCGCCAAAATGAGCACCGCAAGCTTCCCCGAAGGTTTCGTGTGGGGAGTGTCGACTTCGGCCTTTCAGATCGAGGGGGCCACGTCCGCCGACGGCCGCGGGCCGTCCATTTGGGACGGCTTTTCCGCCGACCGCGCCGAGGCCTGCGATCATTACCACCGCCATCCCGAGGACGTGCGGTTGATGAAAGACCTCGGAATGGCCGCCTACCGGTTCTCGGTGAGCTGGGCGCGGGTGTTCCCCGAGGGCGCGGGAAAGGCGAACGAGGCCGGGCTCGACTTTTATGACCGGCTGCTCGACGAGCTGCTCGCGGCGGGCATCACGCCTTATGCGACCCTTTACCACTGGGACCTGCCGCGGGCGCTCGAAACGCTCGGCGGCTGGCCGTCCCGCGACACCGCCCGCCATTTCGCCGATTACGCCTCGGCGGTTCATGACCGGCTCGGGGACCGGGTCGACACCTGGTTCACGCTGAACGAGCCCTGGGTGGCGGCTTTCCTGGGATACGGGTCCGGCGTTCACGCGCCGGGCAGGAAATCGGCCGCGGACGCGTTCAGGAGCGCCCACCACATGCTGCTCGGGCACGGCCTGGCCACGCAGGCCCTGCGCTCGGCCGGGGCCACGAGGGTCGGGATCGTGCTCAACATCTCGCCCGTCATGACACCCGCCCAGGTGAGCGACTTCGGCAGGGAGCTGTCGGAGGAGGACGCCGAGGCCGTGGCCAGGATCGACGCGCTGGCCAACCGGCAGTTCCTGGAGCCGGTGCTGCGCGGGTCGTACCCCGCCGAGTTGCTGCCCATCATCGAGCGCCACGGCGGCCTCGACCACGTCCGCGACGGCGACCTCGACACCATCGCGCAGCCCGTGGACCTGCTCGGCGTCAATTACTACACCCCGCAGGTGGTGCAGGCACAGCCCAGTGAAAGCGCCGACCCGGCCTTTCCCGGAAGCGAGGGTGTGCTGTTCTGCACGGTTCCCACGGCGGTCACCGCAATGGGCTGGCCGATCGTGCCCAACTGCCTTGCGCTGCTGCTGCGGCGCATTTCCCGCGAATATCCCGAACTCGATCTGATGATCACCGAGAACGGCGCCGACTTCGTCGACACGGTGACCGGCGACGGCATTCACGACGTGGACCGCATCAGCTTCATCGAGGAACATCTGCGCGCCCTGCTGTCGGCCGTCGAAGAAGGCGCCCGCGTTCGCGGATATCTCGTCTGGACCCTGCTCGACAACCTCGAATGGGCCGACGGTTACCAGCGGAAGTTCGGCCTCGTGCACGTCGATTTCGCCACCCAGCGGCGGCGGTTGAAGGACAGCGCACTGTGGTACCGCGACGTCATCCGCCGCAACGGCCTCACCGAGACCCGCCCCAAGCGGCCCACCCTCGAAACCGTCGCCGCCCGCGCCGGTGTCTCCAGGGCCACGGTCTCGCGCGTGGTCAACGGCGAGGCGTCGGTGAGCGCGGACGTCCGCACGGCGGTGATGCGGGCCGTCACGGAGCTCGGCTACGTGCCCAACGCCGCCGCGCGCAGCCTGGTCACCCGGCGTACCAACGCCATCGCCCTGGTCCTGTCCGTCCCCAGGCAGGGGGACTCGCTGACGGCCGCCGTGGTGCAGTACGTCACCAGCATGCTGGAGGGCGCGGGCAAGCAGATCACACTCATGCTCGCGGACACGGCCGAGAGCCACCGGCGCATCGTCCAGCAGGCGGAGGCCCGGCTGGTGGACGGGGTCGTGCTGCTGCCGTCCGACCGGGCCGACACGCTCGCCGAGCGGCTCTCGCGTACCGGCGTGCCGATCGTGCTGCTGGGCAAGCCGGCCGTCACCTCGCTGGTGCCGTACGTGGACGTGGACAACGCCGGAGGCGCGGAGGCCGCCACCGAGCACCTGCTCGCGCGCGGGCGCCGCCACATCGGCATGATCTGCGGCCCCATGGACCTGGTCGCCGTCCAGGACCGCCTGGCCGGGCACCGCGCGGCGCTGCACCGTGCGGGCCTGCAGCCGCTGCTGGCCCTCGCGGACCTCACCCGTGCCTCCGGCGCGGCGGCCGCCCGCCAGCTGCTCGGCGACGACCCGTCGCTGGACGCCGTCTTCGCCGCCACCGACCAGCTCGCCATCGGGGCGCTGCAGGCCGCGCGGGAGGCAGGGCGGCGGGTGCCCGAGGACCTGGCGATCGTGGGCTTCGACGACATCGACGCCGCCTCGGCCACCACGCCGGGACTCACCACCGTGCGGGTTCCGCTGGCGGACCAGGCGCTGGCCCTGGCGCGGCTGCTGCTGTCCCGGCTGGAGGGCCGCCACACCACGTCCGTCGTGCTGCCGACCCGGCTGGTGGTCCGGGACTCCACCTGACCCGCTGCGGCAAGAACGATGGCAGCGAGGGCCAAGCCCGAAACATCGGCGTAGCGGTGGTCGAAACATCGGCTTAGCGCCAGGTCGGTACGGTCGGTCCCCATGGAGCCCGATGCACTGAGCCTCGCGATGGTAGTGCTCCCACCATCGCCGGAGGCCGAGGCCGTCTACCGTGAACTGCTGAAGACGGCGCCGGTGCCGGAGCACGAGTTCCTGGCCGGCGCCGCCGCACCCGCCGAGGTCCGCCGCTGGCTCGCCGCGTTCCTCGCCGCCGGCCTGATCCGCCGGGACGCGGACGGCCTGCTGCGGATCTGCCCGCCGCGGACCGCGCTGGAGGCGTGGGCGGCGCAGCGCGAGATGGAAGCCGCACGGGCCCGGGCGAGCGCGCATGCGCTGTCCCAGCTGTACACCGCTGTGCACGGCACGGGCGCGACGTTCGTCGAAGTGGTCGAGGGCAAGCTCGCGGCCCGGGAACTGTTCCGGGCGTTGCAGGCCGCCGCCCGGACCGAGGTGCGCGGACTCGAGCGCGGGCCGTACTTGTCCGACGCCCCGCCGGCGCCGGAGGAGGTGCAGCTCGACGGCATGCGCCGCGGGCTGCGCTACCGTGCCGTCTACGACGGGAGCGTGCTGCACGACGAAGCGTTGCTCGCCGCCGTACGCGATGCCGTGGCCGGCGGCGAGCAGGCGCGCGTCTTCGCCGACGTGCCGGTGAAGTTGCTGCTGTCCGACGCGGACCGGGGACTGATCATGTTGCCTCGCACGGGCGGCGGAGACGCCGACGCGCTGCTGATCTACCCGTCGAAGCTGCTGGATGTGCTGTCCGAGCTGTTCGAGGTGTTCTGGCGGTTGGGCGCGCCGATCCACGCGGCCGGCGGCCGCGCCATGGCGGACGCGGACGCCGGCCGGCCCGACATCGAGTCCGGCTCGGATGCCCAGCGGCTGCTGGTGCTCCTCACCGCCGGGTTGACCGACGAGGCCATCGCCCGTGACCTCGGCGTCAGCCAGCGTACGGTGCACCGCCGGGTCAGCCGGCTGCAGGAGCTGCTGGGAGCCCGGACCCGGTTCCAACTGGGCGTGCAGGCCAGCCGCCGGGGCTGGTTGTGATCGGGCTGACTGAAACCAGTCATGTCTGGTCTTCGCCGCCGCCAACCGATGTGCGGGGCAGCTCCCTCCGGCCATGGTGGTGGCGAACCCAGTTGCACCGAGAGGACGACACCATGCTTCACTTAGCGCCCGTGCCGCGCCACGCGAACCGTAGGCGCCGACTCGCGGCCATCGGGACGTCGCTGATCGCGGCGGTCCTCGTGGCTGTGCTCAGCACGCCACCCGCGGCGTCCGCCAGCGGCGCCACCGAGCCGGACACCGCCGCGCTCGCCGGCGCCCTCGCGCAGCAGCAGATCACCTGGGAGCCGTGCGAGCTCGGCACCGTGACCGCCGAGCAGGAAGCGGCGCTGCGGCTCGCCTGCGCGACCGTGACCGTCCCACGGGACTGGCACGATCCACGGGACGGCCACACGCTGCAGGTCCGCATCTCCCGCACGGTGGCCACCGGCTCCGACCGCAAGGGCATTCTCCTGGTCAACCCCGGCGGCCCCGGCGGCAGCGGGCTGTCTCTCGCGCCGTACGTGGCACTGGCCGGCCCCGCCGTCGGCGAGCACTACGACGTCATCGGCTTCGACCCGCGCGGCGTCGGCCAGAGCAGCCAGCTGTTGTGCTCGGTCACCTTCGACAGTGAGATCCACAACACCAACGACAAGATCACGCAGGCGAAGGTCGCCGGCTGCCGCGGCACCGAGCTGACCAAGTACATCACCACCGAGCAGACCGTGTACGACATGGACTTCATCCGCGGCCTGCTCGGCGAGACGAGGATGAACTACCTCGGCTACTCGTACGGCACCTGGCTCGGCACGTGGTACGCGTCCACCTTCCCGGGCAAGGTCAACCGGATGGTGCTCGACTCGGTCGCCGCGGTCGACTCGCCTACCCTGCAACAGACCTGGGACCTGCAGCCGTTCACCCGCGACCGGGCGTTCCAGGAGCAGCTCATGCCGTACATCGCGCGCCACGACGACGTGTACGGCCGGGGCACCGACCCGATGGCGGTCCGGCAGCTGTGGGAGCGGGCCGGCGGCACCCGGGTCGGCATGGGGCCGTTCATGTTCGGCTGGTTCATCCTGGGCGCGCTCTACAACACCGAGAACTATGGCGTCGCCGCGGCCGCCGTGGACTACGTCATCGACTACTACGAGCAGTGGAGCGGCTGGACACCGGAGCAACTGCTGGCCGACGCGACCGCCAAGCTGCTGGCCCGGCCCGGACTGACCGCCGACCAGCGGGCGTACGTGGAGCAGGCAGCCGCCGAGGCCAGGGCCGGTCTGACGGCTGGCGCGGACCGAGCGAAGCCGGCCGAGTCCGCCTACGAGTACACCTACGACATCGACTACGTCTTCGAGGTGATCCGCTGCCAGGACGGCCAGTGGAACCAGAGCGTCGGCTACTGGCGCGCCTTCAGCGACCGGCTCACCCGTGACGCGCCCTTGATCGCGCCGTACGTGCAGGACCCGCCGGCGTGCGCGTACTGGCCGACGAGCAACGCCATGCCCGCTCCGAACCAGAAGACGTTCCCGAAGGTGCTGATGCTGCAGAGCGAGCTCGACGTGGCCACCGCGTACGAGGGCGCCCTGTCCGCCGCCCGGCACCTGCCCGGGGCTCGCATGATCAGCGTCGACAACGAAGGCAGCCACGGCGTCTTCCCCTACTA
Organism: Nonomuraea sp. NPDC049784; assembly: GCF_040659615.1. Lineage (NCBI taxonomy): Bacteria > Bacillati > Actinomycetota > Actinomycetes > Streptosporangiales > Streptosporangiaceae > Nonomuraea > Nonomuraea sp. NPDC049784. The sequence goes on along the minus strand of NZ_JBFAMX010000138.1, from coordinate 14,521 downwards.
CACCACCTGTGTCGACGACCGGGTCTACGCGTATCTGCTGGACGGGTTGTTGCCCGACGACCAGTTCACCGCCTGCCAGGCGGTGCCGCTGCCCGACGAGACGGCCGTGTACGAAGTGGGCGGCAGCCTCCAGCCGAAGGGCACCGTGCGGACCCAACTGGTCAGCGACGACATGCGGGCGGCCAACAAGATGCTCAAGCGCATGCTGCGCACTGAGCCCGGCCCGTCGTACCCCGAGTAGTCATCACGCGGTGACACCGCGCGGATGGCCGGTCCCACCCGAGGCCGGCCATCCGCGTCGGCGGATCCGCTTGTCAGGAGCGGGTACGGCGCTTGAACGGTGGTCAAGCAGCTGAGCGCGCAGCGGCAGCCGGACAAGCCACACCAGATCATCGTGTTCAGTGACCTGATCAACAACCGGGGAGATCTGAACATCAACAAGCTCTCTGGAGGGAGGCCTTCGAGGCGGCGGGTGCGACCATGACCGACCTTCTGTAGGAGAGCGCTCGTCACCAGTGCGGGATATTGGCGGCGGGTAAACCCTGTGTTGACATCATCTGAGAGAGCGCTCCCTCAGCGGGGGTGAGCGGGCTGGTGCAGGTCCGGCTGGACAGCCTCACCGCCGCTCCCATCGGGGACTTCGCCGTCGCCGGCACGGGCGGGTGGCAGAGCTGGCGTACGGTGCCCGCCAACATCTCGGCCGTGACGGGGACGCACACGGTGTACCTGACGTTCAGCAGCGGTCAGCCGGCCGACTTCGTCAACGTCAACTGGTTCACGTTCTCGACCGGCTGAGAGGCTCTCAGAGGGTCTCGAAGAGGTGTGGGAAGACCTTGGAGACCTTGGACAGCAGGTACTCGCCGTAGGTGCCGGTGAAGTCGACCTGGCCGTCCCACCTCTGGCCGGGCGCATACGGCAACGGCGGTACCTCGCTGTCCCAGCCGGGGTCGAAGAAGAACGGGAAGCTGAGCCGCTCGTTTCCGCTGCGGTTGCGCACCCGGTGCGGGGTCGAGCGGTAGTGACCGCCGGTGAGCTTGTCGAGCATGTCGCCGATGTTGCAGACGAACGTGTTCTCCAGCGGCGGGGCCTCGATCCAGCCGCGCGGCGTGCGGACCTGGAGGCCGCCGTTCGCGTCCTGGAGGAGGAGGGTGAGCAGGCCGTAGTCGGTGTGCTCGCCGACGCCCCACGTGTCGGGGTCGTCCGGCGGAGCGGGCGGGTAATGAAATATCCGGAAAAGTACGGTCGGGCGGGCGGTGTAGCCGGCGCGGAAGTAGTCCTCGTCCAGGCCCAGGCTCAGGGCGATCCCCGACATGACGCACTGGGCGAGCGCGGTCATCGTGCCGAGATACTCGAGTACGGCCTCGCGCAGCTCGGGGACCTGGGCGGGGAACAGGTTCGGGCCGTGCAGCGGGAGCGGGCCCGGTGGCTCCTCGGAGCCGAAGTAGATGCCTTCCTTCAGGTCAGGCCGCCCCGAGGTCAGCTCGCCGCCGACCGGGAAGAAGCCGCGCCAGGCCTTTCCTCCCTTGTCCATGGAGATCTCGGCCTTCACCTCTTCGGGGAGGGCGAAGAAGTGCCTGCTCGCCGCGTCGAGGCGGGTGAGGAGGTCCTGGGGCATGCTGTGGCCGGAGACGTAGAAGAAGCCGCTGTCCCTGCAGGCGGCGCCGATCGCGTCGGCGACCTGACGCTTGGCGGCCCCGTCGGTGTTGGCGAGGAGGGGGGCGACATCGATCACCGGCAATTCGCTCACGCCGTCATTTTGACACTTTCCTCGGTGGCGGCACCGTCGAGGCACGGTCCGGGGTGGGCGCCGGCCGGCCCACCACGTAATCGGCCCACGTTGCGCCGTAACGGCGGCCGACCGGTGAAGGGTCAGTGGGCGTCTCCTGGAGGGCCATCAGCCCCATGCGGCGGGTGGCGGTCCGTAGGCGCAGCCGTACAAGATGGGGGGTTTGAGACACGTGCGGCGCCGCACGAAGCACGGCGGCGCATGAGAGAAATGAAACACGTGCGGCGCCGCATGAAGCACGGCGCCGCATGAGAAAGCACAAGAGACCAATGATCAGCCCTTGTCGGCCTCGCCGGTGGCCTGTTCGAGCTGGTCTTCGGGGGAGGCCTCAAGGTCCTGCTCGGCATCGGCGCCCGCCTGGGCGGAGGCCTTGTCGAGGCGCACCCAACTGGTCACGCTCTCCACCGCGAACAACACGAAAAGGTACGCCGTCAGCAGCGCCAGCACCGGCGTCAGCACGCCAAGCGCCGCTCCAACACCGATGATCGAGAGCCTCAGCTCCCAGCCCAGCCCCGCGTGGAAGACCCAAGCAGGCGGCCAGATGCTCTGCCGCGTCCGATAGACCGTGTCGTAGGTGTGATAGCCCACGACGTAAATCAGAACGAAAAGCAACCACTTGGGCGCGTCGGCCGCGAAGCCGATCGCGATCATGGCGAGGAACTCGGTGCCGCGCAGCAGCGGCGGCGTCAGCCAGTCGAAGCGACCCAGGTGATCGCGCGGCGCCGTGGGCAGGATGAGCAGCAGGGCGATCGCCGCGGGCACGAGCAGGATCGGGCCGGGCTGGAGCAGACCCGCGGCCGTGATGGCGGCGACGGCGAGCAGGGCGACGAGCGTGGCGGGCACGGGAGGCAGGCCCCGACCCAGCCGACCGGCCAGCACGTGGGCGAGGGGGCCATCGTCGCGGTAGGCGAGCAGGCGGGCGGTCTGGATTCGCCGGCGTTCCTCGTCGGGGTCCGGTGTGGGGGTGGCCATAGCCTGCGGTTGAGTGATCATCGGAATCGCGGCGTGGGAGGCCCTGCCTTCAGGCAGGGGTGGAAACGCCGCATCCCTCCTTTCGCGTGGTGTAGCCGTAGCCGTCCGCGCGCTGGAGCAGACGGAAGTGCTTGTGCCGTAGGCCCTGGATGAGGCCGTGGCGGGTGCGGATGTTGAAGCTGCCGGTGGCGCGGACGGCTATGCGGCCGACGTGTGTTCCGGCGTGCTTGCCGGTGAGGATCACGGCTCGGGCAAGGTCTCCGGTCTGGTAGTCGAAGAACGTCTTGTGCCGGGGGAGCCGCAGGCGAGGGAAGCCGTAGGCGTCAGTGCGGGTGCGGCTATACGTGCCACGCCCGGTCGCCATGATGGCGAGTACCGTCGCCGGATAGGCACTGATGCTGTCGAGGTGCCCGACACACAGAGCATCGAGAGTGTGAGTCTTGGGCAGGCCCGCGCGGGTGCGATTCCACTTGGTGCGGCCGCCCGAGGCGGTTCGTGTCTGGCCTGGGAAGGCGGTATCGAGAGCCCGCCACAGAGCCCAGCGGGTGGCGTTGACAGCGGCGGCATCCCGCAAGGGTGCCTTGGTCTGGGTGAGGACCGTCGCGAGCTGCTTCGGTCGGCAGCGTAGAAAGTCCTCAATGGGCCGGTTGGACTTGGCCTGGTTGCAGGGGATGCAGGCCAAGGCCAGATTGCTGACGCGGTCGGACCCGCCCAGTGAACGTGGGCGAATGTGGTCGATGTTCAGCGGCACGTTCTTCGCACCGCAGTGGGCGCAGGCCCGCCGCCACTTGGCGAGGAGGTATTCGCGTACCTCGTATCCAGCGAGGGTGCCGTGCTGGTACTCGACTCCTTCCAAGGGACGTCCGGCGGTGAGGACGTGGGTGTCGAACGCCACTCGCTCTACGTGGACGGCGTGGACTGGAGCCCAGCGGGCCAGCCGGTGAACCCATGACATCGTGGTGTCCACCCGATGCCGCAGGGACGGGGCGAGCCAGCCTTCGGGGCGGCCCCGGTTGTTGAAGCGGGGGGCGCGGTAGCGCAGGTTCCGTGACCGACGGGCGCGCCGGTAGGCGGCCCGCTGGGCGAGCTTGTCCCTGATGGTGCCGCCGCGGTGGGCGAGTTCGATCGCGTACAGCCCGCGCCGGTCGCGACCAGCCGTGGTGAACACGGCGATGCCGGTGTGCTTCGATCCGGGGTCGATCCCGATTTCCGCACCGTCGACCTGCGACTGGTCGACGGTGCGGTCCTTCAGTCGGATCACGAACGGTGCATGGCGATGCACGACCGCCCGACCGGCCTTGAGAAGCTTGCGCGCTCTTGCGGGCGTGGTGGGCTGCAAGGGGGTGCCGTGCTTGTCGAGCACGAACACCACCGGGTGGCCCTCACGGGCCTTCTCCCCAACCGAAGGATTGGGGGTAGCGTCGCCGGCGTCAGATGAAACGCTGGCGGTCTCCCCTCGCACATGTCCACTACCGGGTGCCGTGCGGCGCTGCGGACCCGTTTCGTCCCTGTTCCCGGGGTTGTCTGGTGCCCGCAGTTCAAGAGCCAACTGCTGAGGAAGCACAGTTGGGTTGGTCTTCTGTCCTGTAGCGAACGTAGCCATCTGGGTCACCTCCCTTTGGCGATGGCTGGTGCTGGTAACGGCGGGCCTCAGCCAGTGGCGCTGAAACCCTCGCCTTCAGGCGGGGAACCCGTTACACGAGCGACCTCATGAGGCGTCCGGTGAGGGTGTAGGCGGCGGCGACGGAGCCCCAGATCACCAAGGTGATGAAGGTGATCCGGGCGTCGAAGAGGGCGGCGGTGATCGCGATGGCCGCGAACCGCTCGCCGATGGGGAAGACGATCATCTTGCGCGCCCAGTGGACGGTGCGGAACTTGCCGGCCTTGGTCCACATCTTGAGCAGGCCACGCAGTCCCTGGCTCCGCTCGACCTTGCGGCGGGTGAGTGCCTGGCGCAGCTGGCGGTCGTCGGGCGCGTCGAGCGGCAGCGTGGGCAGCGGGGACGGGGGCTTGCGGCGGTTGGCGACGCCGAAGGAGAAGTCGAGCAGGTGGCGTACGGACTGCAGGCCGATCGCGGCCAGCGCCAGGATCCAGATGTCGTCGCCGTTGCCCGAGACCACCCAGCCGATGGCCAGGCCGGCGAAGACGACGTACTCCTTGAACCGGTCGAACGTGGCGTCCAGCCACGCCCCGAGCACGCCGAACTTGCGCGCGTAGCGGGCGACCTGCCCGTCCACGCAGTCGAAGACGAACGCGAAGTAGATCAGCAATCCGCCCAGCACCATCCACGGCCGGTCGCCGGTGGCGAAGCAGGCGGCGGCCGCCACGCCCAGCGTGATCGAGATCAGCGTCACCTGGTTGGGCGTGAGGCCGCGCCTGGCCGCCCAGCGGGCGATGAAGCGGGAGTAGGTGGAGACGAAGTACGTGGTGAAGAAGCCGTCGGCGCCCTTGACCGCGTTGTTGAGCCTGGCCCGGTCCTCGTCCATGCCGGCCATCTCGGCGCCGGCCTCGTTGACCTCCTCCTGCGTCGTGACCCGGCGGTAGAACAGGTCACGCCGGCCCCTGATGCCGACCGACACGCCCTTGCGTACCAGCCCGAACACGATGAGCTGCACCAGGTCGTCGTCCTCGCCGAACGAGGAGGCCATCGCGGCCAGCTCGCGGCAGGTCTCCGCCAGTATCGGCGCGTTGCGCGCGCTCACGTGCAGCGGGCCGAGCAGGATCGCGTTCGGCCTGGTCACGGCGTGGTGCGCGGTGCCCACCGACACCACGCGCGACTTGCCGACGCGCGAGCGCACCGGCAGCCCTTCGAGCCGGTTGGGGCCGATCTCGGGCTCGGCCTCGTCGATCGGGACGTGGTCCTCGGGGCCGTTGTCGTCCTGCTCCTCCTCCTCTGTCACCTCCGGACGCGGCTCCTTGGCGACGAGCGCCAGCGCGCCGCGCTTGGCCTTGGTGATCTGGTAGATCAGCTCGTCGTGTACGACTGAGTTTTCCGGGATGATGAAGAGGTTCTCCGTTGCGGACTCGGCGACGTCGGCCAGGGCGCGCAGGGCGGCGGCCACATCGCCTGACTCGATCGTGGCGAGCCGCGGATCCAGGGAAGTGAGCTGGCTGCGTAGTCGCTCGGCCACGGTGGGGTTGCCGGGTAGCGCGGCCAGCCTCAGGCCGGTCGGAGAGGTGTCGGGGCCGGGCGAGGCGCCCAGCAGGACCACGCGGGTCATGACTCCCTTTCGAGGCGGTAGCGGGGGGTTGAACAACGGGTAATGCGGGGACAGACGTCAAAGTCTAATGAGAGTGACGTAAAGTCGCGTCACCAGAGCATGCCCGTAACATGACTTCGATCCGGCCGTAAGATGTTCGAGTGAGTCTCTACCGTGACGAAGGCGTAGTTCTACGCACACAGAAGCTCGGTGAGGCCGACCGTATCGTCACCATTCTGGCAAAGCGCACCGGCAAGATCCGGGCCGTGGCGAAGGGCGTGCGCCGCACGACGTCCCGCTTCGGGGCCAGGCTGGAGCCGTTCACCCACGTCGACCTGCAGTTGCACACCGGCCGTACGCTCGACGTCGTCACCCAGGCGGAGACCATCAGGCCCTACGGCGAGGCGCTGGCCGCCGACTATCCCCGCTACACCGCGGGCAGCGCGATGCTGGAGACGGCCGACCGGCTGACGCACGGGGAGAAGGAGCCGTCGCTGCGGCAGTTCCTGCTGCTGGTGGGCGGGCTGCGCACGCTCGCCGACCGCGACCACGAGGCCCGGCTGGTGCTGGACGCGTACTTCCTGCGCTCGCTGGCCGTGGCCGGCTACGCCCCCGCGCTCGACGCGTGCGCCAAGTGCCAGGCGCCGGCGATCAGGGCGTTCGCCATCGTCGCCGGAGGAGTGGTGTGCGGGGCGTGCAGGCCCGCCGGCTCGGCCGTGCCGGCGGGAGAGACGATCGGGCTCATGACGGCGCTGCTGCGCGGCGACTGGGCCACCGCCGACGCTTCGGAGTCGCGCCATCGCAGCGAGTGCAGCGGACTCGTGGCCGCCTATCTGCAGTGGCACCTCGAACACGGAATACGCTCTCTCCGACACGTCGAAAGGGAGCCTGTGTGAACGTACGACCTCCGACCCCGCATCCGTCGGGCGCGACGCCGCCGCCGATCCCGCGCGACCTGGTGCCCCGGCACGTCGCCATCATCATGGACGGCAACGGCCGCTGGGCCAAGTCCCGCGGACTGCCCCGCATCGAGGGGCACAAGGCGGGTGAGTCCTCGCTGTTCGACGTCATCGAGGGAGCGCTCGAGCTGGGCGTTCCCTATCTGAGCGCGTTCGCGTTCTCAACGGAGAACTGGAAGCGGTCGCCCGACGAGGTCCGCTTCCTCATGGGGTTCAACCGCGACGTGATCCGGCGACGGCGCGACGAGCTCAACGCCATGGGCGTGCGCGTGCGCTGGGCGGGCAGGCCCGGGCGGCTGTGGAAGAGCGTCATCTCGGAGCTGCAGACCGCCGAGGAGATGACGGTCGCCAACCGCAAGCTGACGTTGCAGTTCTGCGTCAACTACGGCGGGCAGGCCGAGATCATCGACGCGGCGGTCAAGCTGGCCCAGGACATCGCGGCCGGGCGGGTCAAGCCGTCGAAGGTCAGCGAGAAGGTGTTCGCGCGTTATCTGGACGAGCCCGAGATCCCTGACGTGGATCTGTTCGTGCGCTCGTCGGGGGAGCAGCGGTTCTCGAACTTCCTGCTGTGGCAGTCGGCCTACGCCGAGATGGTGTTCCTCGACCGGTTGTGGCCTGACTTCGACCGCCGGGACCTGTGGGAGGCGTGCGAGATTTTCGCCAAGCGCGACAGGCGATACGGCGGGGCGATCCCCAACCCGGTCTGACCGGCCGCTGCGGTAACGGCCCGGATGCCGGTGGACGGTCCGCAGCGCCCACCTCCACCGGCTCGCCGCCGCGAGGCAGCAGCCGGCACGAGCCGCGCAGGATCACATGAAACCCGGCTCCTGTCGCGGCCGGACCACGTCGGCCCGCATCGCGCCGACCACCTCACCACCCACGGCGTGGTGACCCTCTGGCCGCTAGCTATACATAGGTATAGTCTGCTGTTCGTAGGAATAGTGAGCTGTACCTATGAATAGGAGCTGGTAGCCGATGGCTTCCGCACGTGGAGTCGGCCGGGCAAGCACCCTCGCGGGCACCGGCCAGCTCATCCGCCTGGCGCTGCGCCGTGAACGGGGCATCGCGCCCTGGTGGATCCTCCTGATCGTGACCATGGCCCTGGCGATGGTGTCCTACGTCAACAGGAACATGGGCACGTACGAGCTGAAGGTCAACTACACCGACCTCGTCACCAGGAACGCCTTCCTGCGGGCGCTCGGGGGCGGCCTGGTCGAGCCGCGGCTGGAGGTGCTCGCGACGTGGCGCAGCGGCGGCTTCCTGTACGTGGCGAACGCGTTCGCGGCTCTCATGTCGATCGTCCGGCACACCCGCAGGGAGGAGGACGCGGGCAGGAGCGAGCTGGTCCGGTCGGGCGTGGTGAGCCGCCACGCGCCCCTGACGGCCGCCCTGCTGGTCGCGGGCGGGATCAGCCTGGCCGCCGGCGCCCTGACTGCGGTCGTGGTGATCGCGGCCGGGTTCCCGCTTGTGGGGTCCGTCGCGTACGGCGCCGCGATCATGGTCGCGGGCTGGGTGTTCGCCGCCGTCGCCGCGGTGGCCGCCCAGCTCGCGCGGAGCGCCCGCACGGCCACCGCGATCAGCCTGTCGGTGCTCGGCGCCGCCTACGTGATGCGCTACGCCGGTGACGCGACCGGGCAGTACTGGCTCAAGGCGCTGTCTCCCATCGGCTGGAGCCATCTGGTGCGGGCGTACCAGGGCGAGCGGTGGTGGATGCTCGGGGTGTCGATCCTGGTCGCCGCGATCCTGTACGCGGTCGCGTACCGGCTGCTCGACCGCCGCGACCTCGGCGCGGGCCTGCTGCCCGAGCGCCTGGGCCGGGAGTCGGCGCCGGAGCTGCGCGGCCCCATCAGCCTGGCCTGGCGGCTGCACCGCGGCCTGCTGGTGAAGTGGGCGGCCGGCGTCGCCTGCTTCGCCGCGGCGGGGGCCGGGCTCAGCCCGCTCACCCGGGACCTGCTCTCGCGGCCGAGCATCGTGGTCGAGAACATCACGCACACCCTCGGCCTGTCCGACCTGGGCAGGACGCTGGGCGCCTACTCGTGGTACCTGATCCTCATACTCGCGTACGCCGTCGCGCTCTACCCGGTGCTCATGACGCTGCGGCTGCGTTCGGAGGAGACCTCGGGCCGCGCCGAGACCGTGCAGTCCACTCCGATGACCCGCCTGCGCTGGGCCGCCGGGCACCTGGTGGTGACGGGGCTCGGCACGGCGGCGCTGATGGCCGTCGCCGGGCTCGTGTTCGGCACGCTGTACTCGGTGCTCGTGGGCGACCTCGCCACCGACCTGCCGCGCTTCCTGGCGGGGGCGCTGAGCACCGTGCCCGCGGCGTGGTGCGTGGGGGCGGTCTGCATGCTCGCGTACGGGCTGCTGCCGCGGGCCAGCGTGGCGATCTCCTGGGCCGTCTGGCTCCTGACCGCCGTGCTCGGCCAGGTCGTCGGCCCCCTGTACGGGCTGTGGGGCGGGAGCCCACTGGAGCCGTTCCACTACATCCCGAACGCGATGATCGGGACGCCCTTCGAAGCGCGCCCCACCCTCACGCTGATGGCCCTCACGGCGCTGCTCCTCGGCGGCGCCCTCATGGGTCTGCGCCGCCGCGACTTCGGCTGAATGATCTAGTATGTCGTGCCACTCGACCAGATCGGAGGGCGAATGGGCGGCCATTCCGTCGAGGTGCGGTCCGACGTGGTGGTCAAGCGATACCGATCGTCGGGCTACGACGAGCCCGAACGCGAGTGGCGAGCTCTGAAGCTGCTGGCCGGACACGATCCCGGCCTGGCTCCGGCGCCGGTGACCGCCGAGCTGAGGGCCGATCCCCCGACCGTGGTGATGTCCCGCCTGGACGGCGCGGCCGTGAGCGGGGAGATCACGGGGAAGCTCGTCGACGCCCTGGCCGAGGCCGTCACCGGTGTCCAGCAGGCGATCCCGCCGCGGGTGCTGGAGCGGGTGCCGCCGCGTGCCGGGCACCCGGTCGAGCTCCTTCAACTCGTACGCAAATGGGCTGCGGCGGCCGAGCCCGATCCCGCGATCGCCGAGGCGCTTCGCGCGGCCACGGCCTGGGTGGAGCGGCCGGCCCTGGAGCAGCTGCTCGCGCGGCCCGGCACTCCGGTGTTCGGCACCGGCGACGGGAACATCGCCAACTACCTGTGGGACGGCACGAAGGTCCGGGTCATCGACTTCGAGTACTCCGGCCGGAGCGATCGCGCGTTCGAGCTGGCCGAGGTCACCGAGCACATCGCGGTCTGGGAGAACGACCCGGCCGGGATGACTGCCGTGCTCGAACGGCTCGAGCTGACCACCGAGGAGGCCGCCAGGCTCACGGAATGCCGCCGGCTCATGGCGCTGTTCTGGCTGCTGCGGGCCCGCGAGGAGATCCGGTCCGAGCAGGCGGACCGGATGCTGGCCCTGCTGTAGAACGCCGCCGCCGCTACGACGGCTCGGCGAGCGAGCGCGTCAGGCGTACTCCTTCGTCTGCCCACGCCGCCGCGCACGGCGTGCTCGGCGACGGCCAGTTCGCCCACGTAGGCGTCCGTCGCGCCGGTGAAGTGCCGCTGGCGGCTGACGGAGACCACGCCGATGACCCGGGAGTCGTCGCCCTCCACGGCGACGAATACCGCGCCGTTCCGGTCCGCCAGGGAGTCGGTGAGCCATCGTTGTCCCGCCTGTATGGCGGCCTGGTGATCTCGCCAGGCCGCCACACCTTCGGCGAGCCTCGACGCCAACGTCAGAACAGCTTCACGGTCCTCGTCGCGGGCAGGTCTGATCTGAATGAGCGCTTGGTCGACGTTCATGGGCAAGCAGCATTACAGATGAGATGCCGCGGAAAAAAGGGCCCGCCTCGCGCTCAGAGGGCGTCGGCGAGGCGGTCGACCTGGTTCGGGTCGCGGCCGTAGCAGTACAGCATCACCTCGTCCGCGCCGAGGTCCGCGTACTGGGCGATGGCCTGGCGGATCTCGCCCGGCGTGGTGAGCATGCCGGAGACCATCCGGTCGGCCATGCCGGTGAACTCGTAATAGGCGCCCATGGCCGTACGGGCCTCCGCGACGACGTCCTCGGGGCCGAGCGCGACGTTGACCTGGGTGACGATGCGGGGCGCGCCGGAACGTCCCGCCTCCTTCCAGAACCGGTGAACGGTGTCGATGAGCCCCCCGGCCCAGGACGGCGGGGCGGCGGCGAGGAACCCGTCTCCCCAGCGCGCGACCCGGGCGAGCGCGGCCGGCTGGAAGCCGCCGAAGAGCACCTCGGGGCCTCCGGACCGCGCCGGGAGAGGTCCGATCGGGCCGGCCCCGTCGCCGTACGGCTCGCCGGACCACAACCGGCGCATGACGGCCATCTGCTCATCGAGGCGGCGACCGCGAGTGCGGATGTCGGTGCCCGCGACGAGGTGGTCGTCCTCGCGGCCGCCCACGCCGACCCCCAAGACCAGCCGGCCGCCGGAGATCAGGTCCAGGGTCGCGGCCTGCTTGGCGAGCAGGGCGGGCTCGCGAAGGGGCGCGAGCAGGACTTCGGTCTGTACGCGTACGCGTGTGGTGGCTCCGGCGATGACCGCTAGGGCGACCAGCGGCTCGGGGTTGTCGTAGACCAGGCGGTCGAGGAGAGCGAGAGTGGTGAAGGGGCCGGCATCAGCGCGGCGGGCCCAGTCGAGCAGTGCCGCGGGGTCGCTGATGGGCAGGCCGAGACCGACGTTCATGAAGTACCTCCGTGAAGGGGCATGCGTAATCGATGCCGCCCCTCCAGGACCTCCACGACGGGGGAGGCAGGGCTCCCGTTCTGCGGCGCACTTCTGGGAAGCTCCTGATCAAGTGGGCTCACTCTAAGGGAACGCCACTACGCCGGGCAAACCCGCGGTGCTCAGGTGGGGTCGCCTTGATGGGCGCCGATGTTCGGCTGTGTGTCCCGGGAGATCGGGGTGCCGTGGATGTCGCGATCGCCGTCATCGTGAATGGCGAGTCCGGCGCCGAGGGCCGGGGAATCGCCGTCGAGCCGGAATCCGAGCAGGTTTTCCGGATTGACGAATTTCGGGTCCGCGACCACGGGGTTGGCGTGGTGCTGCGGCACGGTGACGTTGTAGTAGAGGTTGTGGTCGTAGACGCCCACCGCGTCATTGATGGCCGAGCCTTCTCGGCGGCCGAAGAAAATGTTGTTGGTGAAGGCGATCGGCGTGTGGTCGCCGCGGCTGCCGACGATCGTCCCGGCGGAGGGGCTGTAGATCACGTTGTTGTAGAACTTCACGTTCTTGATGGCGTTCGCGCAGCCGTTGGCGACGACGGGGATCTCGAAGGTGCCCAGGAGCAGGTCCTTGTCGTTCTGGCTGATGTTGTAGCGGATCGTCGCGCCATCGGTGTGCGAGCCGGCGATCGCGCAGAACAGCATGAACGGGCCGTTGTTGTCGTGGCTGTAGTTGTACTGGTAGACGAGGTCGGAGTTGCCCGCGTCCACGCTGAGCGCGAACGACGGCGGCGTCGCCGAACCGCCGGTGATCTCGTTGCACTGCACGACGGGGCGGATCGAGTTGGACGCGAGAATCGCGGCTCGGGATTCCGCCGTGCGCAGGCCGAACCCGTCGACCTTGTTCTGTTCCGTCAGCGAGTCGACGCCGTTCTGCACGAGGATCCCGTCCCCGCCGAGCCCGCTGAGTTCATTGCGGAAGATCCGCACATTGGTGATGGGGACGAAATGGTTGGTGCCGGCCGAATAGAGCTCGTGGCGATTCCACTGCGACAGCGTGCCGATGCCGATGTTGTCGACGTCGGACACGGTGTTGTGCGAGATCTGGATCCCGTCGAATCCGGTGGCCACCTGGGAGCCGGCGGCCTTGAACACGATGCCACCGCTGTTCTCCACCTCCGGTTTCAGGGAGTCGCAGCCGACCACGTCGTGGACCACCACATCGTCGACCACGTAGTGCCTGCCGATGCCGTAATCCTCGAGCAGGACGTAGATGCCCGCGTGGGGAGTCGCGTCCTGGGGGCCGGGATTGGAGATGTCGAGCTCGCGGATCTCCCAGCCTTCCACGTTGTGCAGGAACACGGTGGCGCGTGCCCCATCGCCGGCGATGGCGGGACGGGCGCCGGTGCCGTAGGAGCCGATGACGATGGGGTTGTCCGCGGTGCCCGAACCCTGCGGCTTCAGGACTCCCTCATAAGTGGTGCCGCGGCGGAAGAGAATGGAGTCGCCCGGCTTGAAGACGATCGAGTTGATCTGCTCCAGGGTCCGCCACGCCGCATGCGAGGTAAGGCCGGAGGCGGAATCGTCGCCTGAGGCGGAATCCACGTGATAACGCGCGCCGGTTCGAAGAGGTGGGCTCTGCACCATGAAGCTCACTCCAGAAAAGGGACAGCCCCCTGCGGGAGGGGGCTGTCGTGGGGACGGTCAGCTGACGCAGGGGCCTTGGTAGGCGCCGATGTTCGGCTGCCCGCTGGCGGGCACCTGGGCGCCGAAGATGTCATGGCCGCCGTTGCCGGCGATGGAGACCCCGGCGGCGATGGCCGGCGAACCGCATCGCAGCCGGTATCCGAGGATGCTGTCGAGGCCGGTCCCGCTTCCGGGATTGACGAATTTCGGGTCCGCGATCACGGCGTTGGCGTGGTTCGAGGGCACGACGACGTTGTAGTAGAGGTTGTGGTCGTAGACGCCCACCGCGTCGTGGATGGCCGAGCCTTCCGGGCTGCCGTAGAAGATGTTGTTGGTGAATTCGATCGGGGTGTGGTCGCCGCGGCTGCCTGCGATGGCCTTGGCGGTGGGGCTGTAGATCACGTTGTTGTAGAACTTCACCCTCGTGATCGCGTTGTCGCAGCCGTTGGCGACGACGGGGATCTCGAAGGTGCCGAGGAGCAGGTCCTTGTCGTTCTGGCTGATGTTGTAGCGGATCGTCGCACCGTCGGAGTACGTGCCGGTGAACGCGCAGAACAGCATGAACGGGCCGTCGTTGTCGTGGCTGAAGTTGTACTGGTAGACGAGGTCGCGGTTGCCGGCGTCGACGCTGAGCGAGAACGACGGCGGAGTGGCGGAACCGCCGGTGATCTCGTTGTACTGAACGACCGGCCGGTCGGAGTTGAACGCCACGATTCCGGCGTGCGAGGCGCTCGCCCGCAGGCCGAATCCGCTGACGATGTTCCATTCCGTCACCGGGTCGATGCCGTTCTGCACCAGGATGCCGTCGCCGCCCTGATCGGTGAGCTTGTTCAAGGAGATGCGCACGTTCTTGTTCGGCACGAAGGTGTTCGTGCCCGCGGGATACAGGTCCCGCTTGGACCACTGGGAGACGATGCCGATCCCGACGTTGTCCACGCCCGAGATGACGTTGCGCGTGATTTCGACCCCGTCGAATCCGGTGGCCACCTGGGAGCCGGCGGCCTTGAACACGATGCCGCCGCTGTTCTCGAGTTCGGGCTGCAGGCAGTCGCAGCCGGGCACGTCGTGGATCTTCACATCGCTGATCTTGTAGTGCTTGCCGATGCCGAAGTCGTCGAGCAGGACGTAGATGCCCGCGCGCGCGCTGCTGTCACGGGTGGCCTCGTTGGAGATGTCGAGCTCGCGGATCTCCCAGCCCTGCACGTTGTGCAGGAACACGGTGGCGCGTGCCCCGCCGCCGGCGATGGCGGGGCGGG
>NZ_JBFAMX010000137.1:0-22195 GCF_040659615.1 Nonomuraea sp. NPDC049784 | reverse complement strand
CGGGCCGCAAGCAGCACGCCGCCGGTGGGCGCCAGGCCGCAGGCCAGGGAGGCCAGCGCGAACACGGCCAGCGCTCCCAGGTAAACCCTGCGCCTCCCGGCGTGGTCGGCGAAGGAGCCGGCGGCGAGCAGCAGGGTGGCCAGAGCCAGCGCGTAGCCGTCCAGCAGCCACTGAATGTCAGTGAACGTCATGCGGAGATCGGTGGTGATCTCGGGCAGGGCGACCATGACGATGGTCACGTCCACGAGGAGCATGAAGGCGCCGAGACAGGCGGCCACCAGGGGCCACCAGTTGGTCCTCGTCGACTCGGAGGTCTGGGTCATGGCGACTACGGTCGGCCATGTCTGCGGGTATTCGCCAGCAGAAGCGTAGATCTTGGCGCTTTTTCACGCGAGATAGCCTGTAACGGTGGAAAACATCGAGCTGGACGAGGTGGACCGGGGGCTGCTGCACGCGTTGGAGGTGGACGGGCGGGCCTCGTTCAGCCGCATCGGCGAGGTGCTCGGCGTGTCCGACCAGCGGGTGGCCCGCCGCTACCGGCGGCTGCGCTCCAGCGGCATGGCACGGGTGGTCGGCGCCGTGGACGGGCATCGGCTCGGCTACGAGTCATGGGTGCTGAGGCTGCAGTGCACGCCTGACGCGGCGGTCTCGATCGCCGAGGCGCTCGGACGGCGCTCTGACACGTTCTGGGTGCAGCTGCTGTCCGGCGGCACCGAGATCTCTTGCAGCGCGATCCAGCGCACGGCGAAGGAGCGCCAGTCGCTGCTGCTGGGCAGGCTGGCGCGGACGGACCGCGTGCTGTCGGTCACGGCGCACAGGAGGCTGCACATGTTCGTCGGCGGCCGGGTCGGCTGGGTGGGGCCGGCCGCACTGTCGCCCGAGCAGGTGGCGGCCCTGGAGGCCGGGCGCGTGTTCACCGGTCATGGCGGGGACGAGCCGATCACGCTGGGTCCCGGCGATGACGCACTGCTGGAGGCGCTGTCGCGGGACGGCCGTACGGGCTACGCGGACCTGGCGGCGGTGACAGGCTGGTCGGAGTCGACGGTCAGACGCCGCATGGAGCAGCTCTGCGCGGCGGGGGCGATCTTCTTCCACCTCGACGCGCTGCCCGCGCTGCTGGGCAAGCGGGTGGAGGCGCAGCTCTGGATGTCGGTGCCGCCGGCCGAACTGGACAAGACCGGGCAGGCGATGGCCGGGCATCCGGAGGTCGCGTTCGTGGGCGCGACGACGGGCCCGTCCAACCTGTTCGCCACCGTCGTGTGCGACGACGACGCGGCGTTCTACCGCTACCTGACCGAGAGCCTGGGTGCGCTGCCCGCGATCGGGCACATCGAGACCGCGCCGATCATCAGGACCATCAAGCGGTTCGGGTCCGTACTCCCCCTCTGACGGTAGGGCGGACCCTACCGAGCGGTGGGTGGTGCGCAGGCTGGGGAGCGACCGTCGCAAACTCCCGCCACTGCCTGCCGACCTGCGGGTGAGCGGCGTCGAGGCGTCCCTCACGTACGTCGGGAACGTCGATCACACGACCTCGGCGTTCCGCTCGCTGCCGCGGGTGCTCGACTGGTTCACCGGCCTGCGCCGAACACCGTAATAATCGAGGCGTGCAGCGACCAACCAGGCGCTCGTTCCTCCAGGTCGGCGGCGTGGCCGCGGTGGGGGCGCTCGGCGCGCTGGTGCCCGCGGAGGCGGCCCAGACGCCCGACGACTCCTTCGTGCGATTACGCCGCCGCTGGCGAGAGGTGACCGCCGGGTCGGGGTACGACCCGGCGGTGGAGCCGTACCGGACCTGGCTGGCCGAGCTGGGCAGGAAGGCCGCCCGCTATCGCGACACCATGGCGCCCGCCCGCACCTCGCTCTGGCCCGACCAGCCGTTCCCCTCCTTCGTGGCGACGCCGCGGCGGCTGCGCGACATGGCGCACGCGTACGTGCTGGAGGGCACCGGCCTGGCCGGCGATCCCGGTCTGGCGGCGGCCGTCGTGGCAGGCGTGGACCACTACCGGCGACACGTGTACGCGGCGGGCGCCGACCCGGCGGGCAACTGGTGGCACTGGCAGATCGGCGTGCCCAAGGCGCTGCTCGACACGGCCGTGCTGGTCGATCTGCCCGAGCCGCGGAGCGCGGCGCTGCGGGACGCGGTCGATCACTTCGTCCCGGAGCGCCGGCTCGGCCGCTACAGCGGCACCAGCACCGGGGCCAACCGCGTGGACCTGTGCGTGGTGATGCTGCTGCGGGCCATGCTCGGCTCCGACTACGGCAAGGCCGCGCTGGCGGTCTCCGCGCTCGCGCCGGTGTTCCGGCTCGTCCGTGACGGCGACGGGTTCTACCGGGACGGGTCGTTCATCCAGCACACGTACGTGCCCTACCAGGGGGCCTACGGGGTGACGCTGCTGTCGGGGCTGGCGACGCTCTTCGCGGTGCTCAGGGGCTCGCCGTGGGAGGTCTCCGACCAGAACGTGTTCGACATGGTCGAGAGGTCGTTCGCCCCCTTCGTCCTGGACGGCGCCTGCATGGACCTGGTCCGCGGCAGGGGAGTCGGCAGGAGGCCGTTCGGCGACCACGAGAAGGGGCGGGAGATCGCCGCGGCGGTCCTGCTGCTGGGGGAGAGCGCCTCGGCCGCCGAGCGGGCCCGCTGGCACGCCATGGTCAAGGGCTGGGCCGCACGCGACACGTACCGGCCGATGTTGGAGCATCCCGAGCCCGCCTTCCACGCCCGGCTGGCGGCGATCATGGACGACGACGCCGTGCCCGCGGCGGCCGAGCCGGTCGGGCACCGGCTGCTGCCGATGAGTGCCAGGGCCGTGCACCGCAGGCCGGGCTGGTGCGCGGCGCTCAGCATGGCCTCATCCAGGATCGGCCACTACGAGCACGGCAACGGCGAGAACCTGCGCGGCTGGCACACCGGCTCCGGGATGCTCTACTGGTGGGCCGAGGGCCACGGTGACCAGTACTCCGACGACTTCTGGACGACCGTGGACCCCTACCGGCTGCCGGGCACCACCGTCTCGGCCCGGCGACTGGCCGACGGCGCGGGGGAGGCGTGGGGCGACACGTGCACTCCCTGGCGCTGGGTGGGCGGCGCCACCGACGGTACGTACGCGGCCGTCGGCCAGCACATGAGCGGCCTGGAGAGCACTCTGGAGGCGTTCAAGTCCTGGTTCTTCCTGGACGACGCGATCGTGTGCCTGGGCGCGGGCATCACCGCGAAGGACGGCATGACCGTCGAGACAGTCGTGGACAACCGCAGGACCAGCGCTCCTTTGACGGTTCGAGAGGGCTGGGCTCACCTGGAAGGCCACGGCGGCTACGTCATGTCCCAGCCCCTGCGGACGCTGCGCGAGCGCCGCACGGGCGGCGGCGTGGCCCGCGACTACGTGACGCTCTGGCTGGACCACGGCGTCGATCCCCGCTCGGCCGGCTACCTCTATGTGCTCCTCCCGGGCGCGACGCAGGAGGAGACCCGTGCCCGGGCGGCCGACCCGGGCTGGCTGCGGGTGCTCGCCAACACCGCCCGGGTGCAGGCCGTACAGGTGCCCTCGCTGGGGATCACGGCGGCCTGCTTCTGGAACGCCGGAGCCGTCGGCGGGCTGAGCGCCTCCGCCCCGTGCGCCGTCCTCGTTCGCGAGCGCCCCGAT
The DNA here is from genome assembly GCF_040659615.1 of Nonomuraea sp. NPDC049784. Lineage (NCBI taxonomy): Bacteria > Bacillati > Actinomycetota > Actinomycetes > Streptosporangiales > Streptosporangiaceae > Nonomuraea > Nonomuraea sp. NPDC049784. Next base: position 18,560 of record NZ_JBFAMX010000137.1, on the reverse strand, counting down.
GGCACGGCCACGCTCACCGTGGCCGACCTGCGGTGCGACCTGGACGAGCTGACCGTGACCTGGGCCGGTTCCGCGTTCACGTTCCGCGGGCCGGCCGATCAGGAGGGCGCCTCGAAAACGATCAGGCTGCGTTGAGCATCAGCCCTCCTGCAACGGGAGGTTCAAGGGGCTTAGCTCACTCCCAGAGGGTCGCGACGCGGGAGACGGCGGCGCGGCCCTGGGCGTAACCGGCCTTGGCGCTGGGTGTGCGGACCTCCGGGTCGAGTGGGTCGATGCCGAACCCGGCGCGCGAGTCCTCGTCCGGCTCGATGACCTCGACCTCGCCGTCCAGCTTGGCCCAGGCCGGCTCGCCCATGTCGGGCATCGGAGCCAGCACCAGCACCCGGTCGAACCCGGCCGCGAGGTCGGCGTTGGTGGACGTACGCACGCCGCCGTCCATGTACCGGACCCCGTCGATGGTCGCGCACGGCCATACGCCGGGCACCGCGCAGCTGGCCGCCACCGCGTCCACCAGCCCCACCCCGGACTCGGGACCGAACAGCCTGGGCTCGCCGCCGGCCGCCTCCACCGCCACGATCACCAGATCGCGATCCGGCCACTCGTGCACCGGAAGCCGGGCCTCGATCACCTCCCGCCGCCTGGCCTCGCTGATCGTGGTGGCGCCGAGCGCCAGCGCGCCGATCTTCCGCCGCGCCTCGGCCGGGTCGGGCGTGCTCTCGTAGATCTCCTGGAGCTTGGGCCACAGCTCCTCGAGCGGTACCCCGCTGGGCAGCTCGAGCGTCTGCAGCGCGGGGTCGATCTGCCGCTCGAGCAGCTTGGAGAGCGGCACGCCGCTGGTGACCTGGGCGGCCACCGCGGAGCCCGCCGACGTGCCGACGACGCGGTCGGCCCCTGTGACGTCCACGCCGCCGTCGGCCAGCGCCGCCAGGACGCCCGTCATCCATGCGATCCCGGCGACCCCGCCGCCGCCCAGCACCAGCGCTCGCTTGCTCATATGCCCCTCCTCGAAGACTTCTCAGGTCAACATGTGAGGCCCCGGCTCTCTTCCGCCGATCTCAGCCGCTGAGCACCTTGCGCAGCACCTCGGCGAACTCCCCGGTCTTCCCGATGAAGCCGCCGTGGTCGCCGGGGAACTCCGTGGGCGCCGTGCCGAGCAGCTCGGCCAGTGCCATGGAGGTCCGGTACGTGACCAGCCCGTGCGACTCGTCGCCGATGCCCACCACGACGCGGGCCGGGCCGGCCTTCAGCGCGGCGATGTCAGGCACGTAGCGGGTGGTGCCGCGTAGCTCGTGGGCGAGGAAACGACTCATGTCGGCAAGCATCTGTTCCGTCGGCTCCGCGTGAGGCCCGGCCGGGGCGCCCTCGCCGCCCTGGTCGAACCCGGCGTTGGCCATGAACTTGGCGAAGGCCGCCCAGATGCCGTCCCGGTGGTAGGTCGCGATGATGTCATCGGTCGCGGCGCGCTGCTCGGCGGCGTCCGGGAGCAGCTCCAGCGAGGGCGGCTCGTGCGCGACGAGCGTACGCACCCGCTGGGGATGGCGGGCCACCAGCGCCAGCCCGGTCACCGCGCCGCCGCTGCTGCCGAACACATCTGCGGACTCGGCGCCCAGGGTGTCCAGGAGGAGGGCCAGGTCGTCGGCCCGCAGCTCCGGGGTGGAGTCCTGCGTGGGGTCCTCGAGCACGCTGCCCGAGATGCCCCGCGGGTCGTGCGTGACCACCGTGTAGTCGCTCGCCATCGCGTCGGCCAGCGGCGCGAAGTCCGCCGCGGCCATCGGCGACCCCGTGACCAGCAGCACCGGGCCTGAGCCGCGCACCTCGTAACGCAGGCGTCCGCCCGGGATCGCGAGGGTGTGAGTGGTCGTCATGGCAACCTCCAGTCGTTTCGCCGTCGACGGTATGACTCCCGCCGGCGGCGAAACTCATCGGCCGACGGCGGCCAGATTGACGAGCACCTGGGTGACTCGTCCCGTCTGGAACCAGAACATCCCCTCCTGCAGGTGAAGGGTGGGGGAGGCCTTGTCGCCGAGTCCACCGGCTCGGCCGCCGTCCGCGCCGGCGCCGCCCTGGCGGCCACGCAGCACCGCCTCGACCCCGGGCGGCGCGGGCGCGCGAGCGACTGTCTCACGGTTCATGCCCTATTGAACGCGTGCCGGCCCCGATCCGCTGCATCGCCGGGCGGCGCAGCCAGGTGGCCCAGCGCCAGAGCCACTCCATGGGGCCGTAGCGGTATCGGCGCAGCCAGAGCGTGGACAGCAGCCACTGGCTCGCGAGGATGGCGCCGGCGATCGCGAACACGGTGGTCAACGGCCAGCTGTCCGGCGGGCCGTCCACGGCCTGGGAGATCAGCAGGACGAGGATCGTGGCGCTCAGGTAGTTGGTCAGCGCCATGCGGCCCAGCGGGGCGAAGACGACCTGCAACGCGGGCCGGAGCGGCGTCCTGAGCAGGACCAGCAGGCCGCACACGTAAAAGCCGGCGACCAGCAGTCCGGCCACGGCGAACACCTCGTCGTGGCCGTGGGCCTGCAGCCACAGGACAGGCACGGCCACGGCCCCGAAGAGCACTGTGAGCAGGACAGGGGAAGACCGCTCCATCCGGTCGATCACTCCGTACCGCGTCAGCGCCGAGCCCGCCAGGAAGAGCCCGGGGACCAGCGCGGTGAAGCCGCCGAAGGCAGCCGCCACGGCGATGAACACGGCGGCGAGACCGGTCACGGCCCACCGGGGCAGCCAGGTCGAGGGCAGCAGCACCACCAGGCCGACGACGGCGTAGATGGTGAGGATGTCGCCCCGCCACAGCGCGAACATATGGATCAGCCCCATCCCGAGCAGCACCAGGAGCCGGCGCAGCAGGAGCAGCCGCGGGCTGGGGGTACGTCCGGCGGCGGAGTCGAGGAGGAGTGAGAACCCGATGCCGAACAGCAGCGAGAAGATCGCGAAGAACCGCTGATGGACGAGCAGCCCTAACCACATCGTCCCGGTCGTCTCCACGGGATGTTCCAGGACGATTTCACCGGCGTTGGCGATCGGCTGGACGTTGGCCAGCAGTATCCCGCACAGCGCGAAGCCGCGCACGACGTCGAGTGCGGCGATCCGCGGCCTACCAGCGGCCTCGGAGGGAGATTCATGTGCCATGAGCCCCCATCCTGCGGGGCCCGCGCCGGCGCCGGTATCGGCCGAAAGCGCAGTTCCGCGACGGTACTTTCGGCCGGTCGGCTCAGAGTTTGCGGATGTTCTCCGCCACGTGGTCGAAGCTGTCCTGCGACCGCTCGACGATGTCGAACTCGACCTCGTCGCCCGTCTCCAGCGACCGGTATCCCTCCGCCACGATGTCGCTGAAGTGCGCCCACGCGTCACGCCCCGGCGGGAGCTCGGGCGAGGAGATCGCCCCCCAGCCCTTGTCCGCCTTCCAGAACTTCACCGTGCCACGCGCCCTCATGGGGTGACGACCTCCAGATCGCCGGAGTCGGTGGTCAGCTCGATCTGCCGGGCCACCGAGGGGTCGGCGGCCGCCGTGATGTGCTTGTTGCCCGAGTCGGTCTTGGCGACGACGTTGTACGGCCCCTGCGGCACGTGGATCGAGATATTGCCGGAATCCGAAGAGGTCACGACCTTGTCGGGCTGACCGCCGAAGGTCAGGTCGACGTCGCCCGAGTCGGTCTCCGCCGCGACCCGCGTGGCCGCCAGATCGTCTGCCTCGATCGCTCCGGAGTCGGTGCGGGCGTTGAGCTCGCCGGACAGTCCCTTCAGCGTCAGGTCCCCGGAGTCGGAGCTGACATTGACGCGGAGCCCCTTGGGCACCTCCACCTTGTAATCGACCTCACAGGACGCGGAGCCGCTGCCCAACCCCCAGGTATTGGCGCACTTGAAGGCCAGCGTCAGCGTGTCGCCCTGCACCTTGTGGCTGGTCTCCGGCTTGGTCTTGCGCCAGCTGAGCTGCTCGGTCACGTGGATGCCCTGGCGGTCCGACTCGACCACCTCGATGGTGCCGGAGTCGGCTTCCACCCGCACTCCCGCCACCTTGTCGGCCACGTCGTAGGACGCGGTCTCCTGATCGAGTGGACCTGCGAGGCCGCACCCGGATAACAGCGCCGCGAGCCCGAGAAGCCCCGCGATCATGCCCACTCTCTTCATCCCCATGACGCCCAAGTCTGAGCCATCCGGGCGTGCGTGGGCGTCGGGGAGTTCCCTGAACGGTCCCTGAGGCATCCCTCAGGGACGCTGGAGGCTCGGTCGATCACTCGTCGCGGGCGTCGAGCAGATCCAGGTAGCCCTGGACCGCCTCCCACAAGTGATGCTCGGGATACCGGCTCAGGCTGCGATGCCGCCTGCGCCACTGCCGGTCCCAGTACGAGTCGCGTACGGCACGCAGATGGTCGAGCGCCGCCTGCAGCTCCCCGGCGACTTCGGTGCGCTCCTCCTGAGGCTGGGGCGTCACCCCGCGCAGCAGGTCGAAGCGGCGCTCGGCGAGCGCGTCGAGCACGTCCTTGTCCGGGCCGTCGAGGGACCAGAACCGGACCGGGTCATGGATGCGATGGTTCGACACCGGGTCCTGGTGGGAGCGCCACCAGTAGGCGACCCCGCCCTTGTCCAGCCGCAGGAAGTCGACCAGCCACGCGGTGCCCGGCGGATGGGTGCCCCAGCTCACCTCCTCCGGCGGAAGGTTCAGCACCAGGACGATCTCGAGATGATCGATCGGGTCGGCTCCATCGAGTACGTCGCCGAACACGTGGGCCTCGCGCAGGAACGGCTCGTCCGCCGGCACGCGCCGGGTCTGCTCGCACGCCTGGGCGAGCTGCCGCAGCCGCTCCACCGCCCGCCGGTACCGCATGAATTCGCCGTCCCTCCCGCGACCAGCGTACGGGCTCGGTCATCGTGCACGTGCTCATGTCTGACGGGCCGGCAACGGCGCCTGGTAGGCCCATTGCCAGGCCAGCTCCAGCGGCCCGCGGCTGAACCTGCGCAGCCACAGCGAGGACAGCGCCATGAACAGCAGGCAGATCCCGGCCCACGCCACCGGCACCCACCAGGGACGGAGCCCGTCGAGCCGGTCGGCCAGCCCCAGGCCCCAGCCGTAGCAGAGGACGCCGGCCGCCAGGTTCTGGAAGACGTAGCAGGACAGCGCCGTGCGCCCGACGCCCGTGATCCCGCGGCGGAGCAGGCCTGGCGCGCCGCGCATGCCGAGCACGATCGAGGTGATCAGCCCGAGCAGGCCCAGCGCGACCACCGGCGCCAGGACGTAGCGGTCGACGGCGAACCAGGACGGACCCGCGAAGGAGGCGGCCAGGTTGAGGGGCACGCCGAGACCGAGGCCGAAGACGATCAGCTTCCTGCGCAGGCCCGCGCCGTGTTCCTCGAAGACGCCCGCGCGCAGCAGGCGGGCGCCGAGGAGGAACAGGACGATCCCCATGGGGATGATGAAGACCAGCTCGAAGCGGAAGAGGACGACGTTCTGGAGGCGGAGCGCCACCTGGTCGAGCCAGCCGAGCTGGGAGTAGAGGAGAGTGCCGCCGCCACCCTGCCCCGTCATCAGGGCCGCGGTGGTCAGAGCCACCATGGCGACGTGCAGCGTCCCGGCGGCGACCATCCAGGCGGTGACCGCTCGCCGGCTCCTGCCGACGAGGTACGCGACGATCACGGAGGTGATCGCGTAGCCCATCAGCACGTCGAACTCGAAGACCAGGACGAAGTGCAGGGCGCCTTCGACGAAGAGCAGCGTCGCACGCCAGAGATATCTGCCAGGCCAGGCCAGGCCCTTGCGGAGCGCGCTGCGGTGCTGCAGCTCGAGGCCGACGCCGAAGAGCAGGGTCAGCAGGCCGAGGAACTTGCCGTTGGAAAGGAAGCGCAGGAACGTCTCCACCGCGCCGGCGTCGCCGCCGAGCCGCAGGAACTCCAGGGGGCCGCCCGGCGCGGTGAAGATCCAGATGTTCGTGCCGAGCGTGCCCATGATGGCGACGCCACGCAGCACGTCGAGGGCGTCAATACGTCTGCTCACGCTTTCCAGCCTGCTGGCGCGAACATCGGCCTTGATCGTCCCGCGGGGCGAAATGGCCCGTACATCGATCGATGTACGGGCTTACATCTTTAGTGAATCCAGGCGGCCTCGGCTATGCGTCGCGGGCCCTCAGCAGCAGCCCGCCACCCAGCATCGCCGCTGCGGCCCAGGCGGCCGGCACGCCCAGGCCCGCCCATGGGGTGAGGGGCAGGCTGGCGAGGTTGGTGGTGGTTTGGATGGCGAGTCCGGCGTTCATGGGGGAGATCTGCCAGAGCAGCCGCTGCCAGTGGGCATCGTTGATCATGAGGATGAGAGCGGGGAAGAGGTAGAGCAGGCCCAGTACGACCCCGATGGCGGTGGCGGAGTCTCGTACGGCGGTGGCGATCCCCAGGCTGAGCAGGGCGATGAGCGCCAGGTAGAGGACGGAGCCGAAGGTGGCGCGCAGCATGGGGCCGCTGGTGAGGATGAGCGGGTCGGCGGGGAAGCCGTTGTCGAGCAGGATGGGCCGCGCGGCCAGCGTGGAGGCGAGCACGGCGACGCTCCCGGCGATCAGGATCAGGCCGACCAGGATGATCGCCTTGGCGGCCAGCACCTTGGTCCGGTTCGGCATGGCCGTCAGGGTCATGCGGATCATGCCGGTGCTGTGTTCGCCGGTGATCGCCAGTAGGGCCAGGATGGCGACGACTGCCTGACTCACCTGGACCCCGAAGAGGCTGATCTTGGCGGGGTCGTAGCCGCAGCCTTCCGAGGCGCAGGAGACGACGGCGGAGGCGGCGGCGCCGGCGGCGACGGTCAGCACGACGATCGTGAGCAGCAGCCAGCCGGTGCCTGCCAGGGTGCGGAGTTTCGTCCACTCGGCATGCAGGTGCGTTCTCATGCGCGCCTCCCGCGGATGTGCGGGTGATGAGGTTTCATGCGCCTCTCCGGAGTTGGAAGGCGGCCAGGCCGAGGGCGAGCGCGGCATAGCCGGCGAGCACGGCGAGGCCGGCCCACGGCGGCAGCGGATAGAACCCGGCGATGGGCGCGTAGTGCTGGAGCACGTGCGGGTACTCGGGGATGCTCTGCTGGATGGCGAAACCGGCCGCCGGGGTGACGCGCAGCAGCCACTGCGCTGCGCTGTCGGGCAGGATCGAGGTGGTCGCGACGACGTGCGGGACCACGATCGCCACGACGGCGGTGATGACCGCCGCGACGCTGCGCCGCAGCAGCGCGCCGAGGGCGAGGGCGAGGACGGCGGCCAGCGCGAGCAGCGCCGCCATGCCGACCACGATGCGCGCCTGGGTGAGCAGGGACACGGGGAGGATGGAGTTGCCGTTGGCGCGTAGGATCTGCCCCCCGATCGTGAACGTGATCGTGGTGGCGGGCAGGGCGGCGGCGAAGGTGACCAGGCCGAGCGCGAGGGCCTTGGCCACCAGCATCCGGCCGCGGCTCGGGCCGGCCAGCAGGCTGGTGCGGATCAGGCCGTGCCGGTACTCGGCGGTGACGAACATGACCGCCACCACGATCACCAGGATGAGCCCGGTCAGCACGCCGCTGAGAGGACGTTCGGCGGTCTGGCCCTCCATGTCCGGCGCGATGTCGCCGACGCCGGTTACGGAGAAGGTGCCGCCGGACTGGCCGGCGCGGCCAGGGTGGTGGGGCGACCCGTCGGGCGCGAGGTCGACGCCGATGTCGTCGTCGCGCCAGGCGCCGGACGCGTTGCCCTCCACCTTGACCTGGTCGAATTCGCCGGTGGCTTCGGTGAAGCGCACCGCGGCGACGGAGCCGCCGAGATCTCCCTGCGTGACCGTCAGGTCGCCGGGGGAGGCCGCGAACATTCCGGCCTGGACTGTCCGCGGCAGTCCGGCCAGAGTCGCGGTGCCGATCCGGGTCCAGTTCGTGCCGTCGGCGGACTCGTACCCGGTGAGGGTGTCGCCGGAGCGGGTCAGCCGCAGCCAGCGCGGTGCCTGCTTGGAGACGCCGCCCGGACGGCCGGCCACGTCGTGCGTGAAGTTGTGCTGCATCCGCACCCCGTGCTCGCCGGTCGCCATCACCGCCGCATAGGGGGAGCCCTGCTTGGTGCTCTCCTTGATCATGACTCCGGCCTTGGCCCACGGTACGAGCCCGGGAACCACGTTCCGCACCCCAGCGGTGACGTCGGGTTTACGGATCTGGCCGGTCATGGAGGTGAGGCGGACGGTGATGCTGCCGTCCCCGGCCAGCGGCCGGTGGACGAAGTAGAACTTGTCGATCACCGCTTCGCCGTCCGGCCCCACCGAAGACGGCGGGCAGGCGACCTCGACGGGACCATAGCCGCACGAGGCGTGGTTGCCGGACGCGGAGAGCAGCCCGAGCAATACGGTGACCAGCGCCGCCGCGGCCATGGCGACCACCCAGCCGCGTACCGTCCTGAACTTGGTCCACTCGGCGCGCAGCAGCCGCCCGAAGTCCTCGAGCACGGCCCGGTGCAAGACGGCGCTCATCGTGCCGTTCCCCGGTATTCGACCGCATCGCTGGTGAGGTCCATGTAGGCCTGCTCCAGCGTCACCCGGAGACCTGTCACCTCGGAGAACGGCACCGCGTTCGCGTTGAGTACGGCCACCACGCGCTCGGACGGCAGCCCTGAGACGACGAGCACGTCGCGATCGGTCACGGCCGTGGTGGCGCCGGCGTGGCCCAGCACCGACATCGCCGCGGAGCGCGCCGGCGTCCGCAGCGTGACCCGGCCACGGGAGGCGGTCGTGATCAGATCCGCCACGCTGGTGTCGGCGATGACGCGGCCCTTGCCCACCACCACGAGATGGTCGGCGGTGTCCTCCAGCTCGCTCATCAGGTGGCTGGACACCAGCACGGCACGCCCCTCGCCGGCCAGCGACCGCAGCAGGCCGCGCATCCACACGATGCCCTCGGGATCCAGGCCGTTGACCGGCTCATCCAGCATGAGCACCGGAGGGTCCCCGAGCAGCGCGGCGGCGATGCCGAGCCGCTGCCGCATGCCCAGCGAGAAGCCACCCGCCCTGCGCCGGGCCGCTGACTGCATCCCGACCTGCTCGAGCACCTCGTCGACCCGCCGCGCGCCCAGTCCTTGCGAGTGGGCCAGCCACAGCAGGTGGTTGCGGGCGGTGCGGCTCGGCTGCAGCGCCCCCGCGTCCAGCAGCGCGCCGACGTGGCGCAGCGGGGTGCGCAGGCTCCTGTACGCTCGCCCGCCGATCAGCGCGTGGCCCTCGTCGGCCGTGTCCAATCCGAGGATCACCCGCATCGTGGTGGACTTGCCCGCCCCGTTCGGGCCGACGAAACCGGTGACGTGGCCGGGTCGTACGGTGAACGACATGCCGTCCAGCGCCAGGGTCTGGCCGAACCGTTTGCGCAGCCCGTTGACTTCGATGGTTGCCTGCATGCGACCGGTTGTACGGATCAGGCCCTAACACGGGCCGAACAGGGGCTGTCACATCGCTGTTAGGGCCGGCGCGGCATCCTGGTGTGCATGAGAACGTGGCGACGCCCGGAGAACACCGCACGACTGCGCTTCACCGTCTTGTACGGTGCCATGTTCCTGCTCTCCGGCGTCGGACTGCTGGTCATCACCAACCTCGTGGGCCTCGGCGGGACGATGGTCAGCCGATCCACGGGTCCGTCGGCCGAGCCGGTCACGCTTGCCGACGCCGATCGCATCGCATGGCTGCAGGCTCGGCTGTCGGACACCCACGCGGCGCAGTCGCGCCAGCTTCTGATCGGCTCGGCGGTGGCACTCGTGGTCATGGGCGTGGTGTCGATCATGCTGGGCCGGGTCATCGCGGGCCGGGTGCTGCGCCCGCTGTCGGTGATCACGACGGCGACCCGCCGGATCACCGCCGACAACCTCAACGAGCGGCTGGCCGTACAGGGCCCGGACGACGAGGTGAAGAATCTCGCCGACACCATCGACGAGCTGCTGGAACGACTGGAGAGCTCCTTCGCCGCGCAGCGCCGGTTCGTGGCCAACGCCTCCCACGAGCTCCGCACTCCACTGGCCACCATGCGCGCGTACCTGGACGTGGCCTTGGCCAAGCCAGAGCCCGTACCGGCGCAGACCGCCGCGCTGGCCGACCGGCTCCGCACCGAGCTCGACCAGGTCGACCGGCTGCTCGAAGGTCTCCTCATGCTCGCGCGCGCCCAGCACGGTTCCCTGTCCGACCGTACGACGCTCTCGCTGGGCCGCCTGGCGACCGCGGCCTTGGACGCCCGGTCCGCCGACATCACCGCCAAGAGGCTCACCGTCGACTCCTCGGGCGACTCCTCGGGCGCGGACGACAGCGGGTGGACGCAGGGAAACAGGACGCTCCTCACCCGCATGATCGACAACCTGATCGACAACGCCGTCACCCACAACCAAGACGGCGGCTGGATCCGCCTCGCCACCACCACTGACGACGCGACGGCTCAGCTCGTCGTCGAGACCGGCGGGCGCATCCTCGACCAGGAGCAGGTTGATCGATTGGCCCAGCCCTTCCAGCGGCTCGGCGCCGACCGCACCCACTCCGGCAGCGGCTCCGGGCTCGGCCTGTCGATCGTCGCGGCCATCGCCGCGGCGCACGGCGGCACCCTCGACCTGCGGGCCCGGCCAGAAGGAGGCCTCCGGGCCGCCATCTCACTGCCCTTGGCGGCCGTGCCGGCGGGGGTTCCGGCGTGAGGGTGCTCGTGGTGGAGGACGCCCGCACCCTGGCCGACGTACTGGTCGAAGGGCTGAGCGATCAGGGCATGGCGGTGGACGTGGCCTACGACGGCCTGGAGGCCGCCGCCAAGCTCGACCTCAACGCCTACGACGTGGTCGTCCTCGACCGTGACCTGCCGGGCATCCACGGCGACACGCTCTGCCAGATGATCATTGAACGCGACGACCGCGTCATGGTCCTGATGCTGACCGCCGCCGACTCGCCCGTCGACCGGGTCACAGGTCTGACCCTGGGAGCCGACGACTACCTGGCCAAGCCTTTCCACTTCCCCGAGCTGGTGCTGCGCATCCGCTCCCTGGCCCGCCGCCAGCCCTCCGCCCGGCCCCGCACGCTGCGCGCGGCGGGGATCGAGCTCGACCCGCTGCGCCGCATCGCCACCCGCGACGGCCGTCCCCTGGATCTGTCGGTCAAGGAGTTCGCCCTGCTCGAAGCCCTTCTCCGCGCCGCCCCCGCTTTTCTCAGCGCCGAGGACCTGCTCGAACAGGTGTGGGACGAGCACGCCAACCCCCTGACCAACACCGTCACGGTCACCATCGGCCGCCTCCGCCGCAAACTCGGTGAGCCCCAGGCCATCACCACCACGCCCGGAGTGGGGTACCGCATCACGGCCGCCGGATCCGTGTGAAGATCCATACCTAGAAGCTGCTGAGCCGCCAGATCCTGGGCGCGACCGCAGAGTTCAGCTGGAGCAGGACGATCAGTACGATGCTGACATACGTGTTGATCGCCGACAGTGCCACGGCGACCGCGTACAGTGCCTGGTAGATGACGATCCGGCGTCGGTGCGCCAGGCGTATTTCGTGGTCCACGTCCGCCTTCAGCAGCCCGGCCCGGTGCCCGTACGTGACGCTGGCCAGCAGCATCGCACCGAGCAGCAGCAGGTTCAGCCAGTAGATGGCCAGCGCGAGCCGGTAGTCGATGTACTCGCCGAGCAGTGCCGTGGAGAACGGCATGAGCGAGACCGCGGCCAGGAACGCGAGGTGGATCCACGTCAGATGCCGGTTGGCCCGCTCGAACTGGTTGAGCTGCGTCTGCTGCCCCAACCAGAAGATACCGAGAGTCAGGAAGCTCATGAAGTAGGTGAGCAGTTTCGGCGCAGGACCAGCAGTGTCATGGCGATGGCGAACACGCCGTCGCTCAGTCCGGCCAGCCTGCCGACGCTGCCGCCGGAGAAGCGGGAGTAGAAGGCGGGCATCAGGTGGGCTGGCCGGTGGGGCGCACGACGACCGTGTTCACGTCCACGCCTGCGGGCTGGGCCAGCGCCCAGGCGATGGCGTCGGCGATGTTCTCCGCGCTGAGCAGTGGCCCGGCGGGGCGGCCGTCCGGCCAGAACGAGGTGTCCACACGGCCGGGCGCGATCAGCGTCACGCCGACGCCGTCGCCGGTCACGAGCATGCGGGTGTTCTCGGCGAGCGCGGTCACCGCCCACTTCGTCACCGAGTACATGTTGCCTGGCGAGTGGACGAACCCGGCGACGCTGCCGACCAGCACGATCCGGCCGCGGGTCTCGCGCAGCGCGGGCAACGCGGCCTTCACGAGCAGGGCGGGGCCGAGCACGTTGGTGAGGACCATGTCGCGCAGCCGGTCCGGGGCGGTCTCGGTGAGCGGGCCGTGGGTGGAGAAGCCGGCGTTGGCGACAACGTGATCGAGCCTGCCGTACTCCTTGACAGTCGCCACCACGGCATCCTGTACGGCGTCGTAGTCGGTGGCGTCCCCAGGCAGCCGTAACACGCCAGGCACCTGGGCGAGCCTGGCCTCGTCGCGGCCGGTGACGGCGACCGCCTGCCCGTCGGCGACCAGCCGCTTGGCGAGCGCCAACCCGATGCCACTCGCTCCACCTGTGATCAGCGTTGTTTTCACGGCGACACAGTAGGGGGCAGAACCCGCCAGCGGCCAATAAATCTGCTTATGGCTGGCCAGACAGAAACCGATGAGTTACGACGAAACCAAGGTGCGAGGACCGCCCAGTCCCAACTGCGCTGCCGATCCCGCCGTGAACGCCCTGGAAGTTGGATGAGGTCGCGGTGGCCTTCGAGCGGGGTCAGGCCCAGGGGCGGGGGAAGGTGTCGCCGTCCAACCGGTCGCCCGCGGCGAGTCCGAGAGGATCGGTCACGATGTGCTCCGTCCCGCTGTAGCGGGTCGCCTCGTCCATGTAGATGGTGACGTGCGCGAGCCGGGCCTGGTCGGTGCGGTTGGGCAGCGCCATGTGCCCGGTGTAGCCGCTGTGGAAGGTGCAGTCGCCGGCGCGGAGAGGCACGGTGACCCGGGGGATCCAGCGCAGAGACGGGTCCAGCTCGAACAGGTCTTCCTCGTGGTGGAGGTCCTGCGGGCGCAGGCCGGTGCGATCCTGGGTGCCGGGCAGGAACGTCATGCACCCCCGCTCCGGCGGAACGTCGACCAGCGCTATCCACGCCGACAGCGGGAGCCGGTCGCCTGCGTGCGGCCAGTACGGACGATCCTGGTGGAACTGCGTGGCGGCATTGTTGTGCGGCTCCTTGACCAGCATCTGGTCGTGCCAGAGCCGCAGCGAGAAGCCGGCGAGCTGTTCGGCGATCCGGCCGAGCCGCGGGTCGAACGTGAGCTCCCGCAGCGTCTGGTCGCGTTGCCAGACGTTGACCAGCTGGCTGAAGACGCCTTGCTTCTCCAGACTCTCCGCGCGATGCGCCTCCAGGAACGCCTCGGCGCTGGCCCGGAAGCGCTCGACCTGGTCCGGCTCGAGAACGCCTCGCACTCGGACGAAACCGTGTTCGCGGTACGCCGCCACAAGCTCCTCCCGTACCCGGCCGTCGGCACCGACATCGCTGCGGGACTGCCCGGTCGTGGTCGTCGTCATCACTGACCTCCAAGGTTCTTGCCGTTGGGATACCACCCAGCATCGTCGTGGTGTGCCGCGACGGGCTAGGCCGATCCCGGCAAAGAGTCGTACGATCCCGACATGCCTGCCACGCTGCACGAGCACGCCTTGTTCGCCGGGGGCCCGGTCTTGGCAGGTGTCCACCATCTGAACCCCGACATCGAGCCGCACGCGCACGACTTCCTCGAGATCGCGGTGATCGGAACCGGTCACGGCCGGCATGTGACCAGCCAGGGCGAGCGCCCGCTGCGGCGCGGTGAAGTCATCGTGCTCCGCCCCGGTGCCTGGCACGGATTCCGGGACTGCACCGACCTGACCGTCGCCAACTGCTGCCTGTCCGCCCAGGCGCTACGAGCCGAACTGGCGGCGCTGTACGACATCCCGATGCTGCGCCGGATGTTGTGGACCGATCCGGCGGCATCCGGCACCCACGGCGTGGCGGTCACGACCGTCGATCCGGCCGCCGCCGAGGAGGCCATCGTGGAGATCGGCCTGCTCGAACGGGACCTCGGAGCCGATCAGCGCCGGCCGGGCCGCGTGCTGGGCCGGCTGGTCACCGTGCTCGGCGTCCTGGCCGACGGCCGCGACACTGAACAGCCGACGCTCGAGTCCGCCATCCACCCCGCGGTCGCCGCCACCATCGCCCGGCTCGAGGCCGCGCCTGCCCATCCGTGGCGGCTGGACGACCTCGCCCAAGCGGTCAACCTGGATCCCGCCTACCTCGGCCGGCTGTTCAGACAGTACGCCGGGTTGACGCCGCTGGGCTTCCTGGCCCGGCTGCGGGCCGAGCGCGCCGCCACATTACTGGCACACTCGACTCTGCCGGCCGCCCGGGTCGGCGCCGCCGTCGGCTGGGACGATCCGACCTACTTCGCCCGCCGTTTCCGGACGCTGGTCGGGCTTACACCCACCGAGTACCGGCGACGTAGCCGATCAGCCACCCATACGCAGCTCAGCGCCCCGGCCGAGGCGACGGACGAGCGGAGATCACACGATGCCCATTCAGCAGCCCCTCACCTACCACTCGTTCGTTGAACTCGCCGCCGCCGACCCGGCCGTCGTCGGACTCGTCCTCAAGGGCTCCCGCGCCCATGACGAAATGATCACCGAGCACTCGGACTATGACCTGTACGTCGTCCTCGCCGACGGCGCGACAACGGATCTCACCTGGTTCACGGGCCACCGCACCCCCGAGCTCGACCTCGTCATCATCTCCCTCGCCGACTTCCGCACGGCCGGAATGCCCGGCTTCGAGCGCTACGCCCTCGCCCGCTCCCGGATCGTGCTCGACCGGCTCGACGGAGGCATCGCTCAGATCCTGGCCGCCAAGGCACGGCTCGACGCCGACGAAGCATTCCGGGACTCCGGCGAATGGCTCGACGCCTATGCCAACTCTCTCTACCGATCCGTCAAGAACGACCGTGACGGACATTCACTCGCGGCCCGCCTCGACGCGGCCGACAGCATCCGCTTTCTGCTGGAGCTGCTTTTCGCAATGGACCGTCGCCCCCGCCCCTACAACAAGTACCTGGAATGGGAACTCGCCCGATACCCGCTGCCCGATTGGGACACAGGCATGTTGCTGGACGCCGCGCACCGCATTTCAAGAACGGGCGACGTGCCCCTGCAACGGCGCATCTTCGCCCATGTCGAGGCAGCGGCCCGGCGCGCCGGGCACGGCGCGGTCCTGGACGCATGGGGCGAGGACCTCGACCTGATGCGACCGCAATAGGGGATATCGCGAAAGGTTCCCGCCGGCTAACGTTCGTCGGCGGGGTAGTCGGCCGAGCGGCTCACGTCGGACCTCTTTCCGGGCGGACACCTCGGGCGGCCGGCCAGATGTGTCCTTCCTGGCCCGGTTCAGCGTCGCGAGCAGACTCACTGCGCGGCCCTGGCGGGAACCACGCGTCCGGCATCATCCGCCGGGGGTGCCGGCTCGTGGTCCGGGAGTCTGCCCGGCCCCCGCCGCACGTCCCCGAGCCCTGCGCACCGGGATGAGGGACAGCGCGGCGAGGCCGAAGGCGGCCAGCATGATGACGGCCATGGAGACCGTGCCGTCGCCGAGGAGACCCGACAGGGGTGAGGCGGCCGCGCCGAGGATGAACTGGCTGCCGCCGAGCAGGCCGGAGGCCGCTCCGGGAGCGTCGTGGCCGAGTGACTGGACGATGGTCGTGGTGGCGGGCAGCGCCGTGCCGAGGCCGGCGACGGTGACGAACAGGCAGGCCCAGGTGGCGGCGAAGGAACCGCCGGTCGTGACCAGCGACGCGACCAGGGCCACCGTACCGGCGCCGGCCACGGCCAGTCCCGCGGCGAACAGGGTGTCCACTCGGACGCGGGCGGACAGGCGGCCGAAGAGGACGCTGGAGGCCAGCATGCCGAGGGCGTTGGCGGCGAAGACGAGGCTGTACCGCGTGGCCGAGAGGCCGTAGACGTCCTGGAAGACGAACGTCGAGCCGGCGATGTAGGTGAAGAGCGCGGCCCCGGTGAAGGACGAGGCGAGCACGTACCCCACGAGGGCGTGCCGCCCGGCGAGCATCGCGATGGCCTTGACCACGCCGGTCACCCCGCCCGCTTGCCTGCGGTCGGCGGGCAGGCTCTCCGGCACCCAGGCGAGGAGCCCCGCGATCAGCAGGACGCCGAAGCCCGCCAGCGCGGTGAAGACAAGGCGCCAGGAGCCGACGCCGAGGATGGCCCCGCCGAGCAGCGGCGCGGCCACCGGGGCCATGAACACGATCGCGGACAGGGTCGCGAAGTGGCGACCCGCCTCCGGGGTGCCGTGGAAGCGGTCGGTGAGCACGGCCCGGGCGACCACCATGCCCGCCGCCCCGGCGACCCCCTGTAACAGCCGCGCCGCGTCGAAGATCTCGATGCTGGGGGAGACGGCGCAGGCCAGCGACAGCACCGTGAACAGCGCGGCGCCGGCCAGCAGGACGCGGCGGCGGCCCACCGCGTCGCTGACCGGGCCCAGGAGGAGCTGCCCCGCGGCGAGCCCGACGAGAAAGGCCGTCAGGGACAGCTGGACCGAGGAGGCTGGGGTGCCGAAGGATCTGGTCATGCCGGGGAAGCCGGGCACGTACATGTCGATGGCCAGCGGAGCGACCGCGGTGAGGGCCGCGAGCACGAGGATGAGCCGGCCGGTGTGCTTCTGACCGGTGGCCAGAGCCTGGTTCTGAGACATGGGTGAGCTGCTTTCCGGCTTGAGGCATGGGCGGGAGCCGGTACACCGGTGATCATCGGCGGTGAAGATTATGCATGGTCCGTCCGAAGAATGACACCACTAGTCATGGATGATCCATTCGATTAGCATCGGCGCTGATCGCCCCCCGGACACATCTGTCAAGTTCAGGGTTGTGAGGCCCGCCGTACGTATCGCCTGCCTGTGATCGGCAACCCGACAGCTCTTCCAGCAGACTCGTTTTTCCCAAGCAGAGGGTTATTCGTTCCACCCCGCCACGTGCCGCGGCATGCCGCACCGAAGGAGGACGGATGCGTACACCCGACATCTACCTGCGCAGTATCGGCGTCCATCTGCCGCCGGTGGTCAGCATCGAGACGGCCGTCGCCGAGGGCAGCTATCCGGCCGACGAGAGGGAGTACTTCCGCCTGCGCGGTGCGGCGGTGGCCGGCGACGTACCGGCTCCAGAGCTCGCGCTCCGTGCGGCCCGGCACGCGTTCGAGCGCTCCGGCGGAATGTCACCGCGGGACCTGGATCTCATGCTGTACGCCGACGTCTGGCACCAGGGGCCGGAGGGCTGGCAGCCGCAGTACTACCTGCAGCAGCACCTGGTCGGCGGCGACGTCCTGGCGGTCGAGTTGCGGCACGGATGCTGCGGGCTGTTCAGCGCGCTGCAGCTCACCGCCGGCTACCTGCGGCCCGGCGGCACCGCGCTGCTGGTCGGCGCCGACAACCACGGCAGCCCGCTGGTCGACCGGTGGCGCATGATGGAGGGCTACGTGGTAGGCGACGCCGGGTGCGCGCTGCTGCTCACCACGGACCCGGGCTTCGCGCAGTTGCGGTCGGTCAACGTGACCGTGCTGCCGGAAGCCGAGTCGGTCAACGACGGCGGCGTGCCGATGTTCCCACCGGACGCGACCGTGAGCCGGCCGCTCGACTTCGCCTCCCGCCACCGTGAGTTCCGCAAGCGACTGCTGGCCCGCGACGGTGCCGGCGTCATGCTGGCGATCCAGTCGACGCTGATGGTGCTGGTCGACCGCACGCTGAAGGAGGCGGGGATCACGCTCGACGAGGTGGCGCGCGTGGCGTTCCCTCACGGGCGCCGGGACAACGTGGAGGAGCGGGTGAGCTGGTTCGGGCTGACCTTGGCCGACACCACCTGGGAATATGGCGCCGGCATTGGACACCTCGGGGTCAGTGACCAGTTCGTCGCCCTCGACCACCTGCTGGCCGGCGGGGCGCTGGCTCCCGGCGACTACGTGCTGCTCATCGGGGTGGGTGCCGGCAAGACCTTGGCCTGCGCCGTCCTGCAGATCCTCGACATCCCCACGGAGTACGCCGCTGACGGACCTGGCTGAGCGGCCGTCCGCATAGACGATCGAGTTCGGCCCGCCCCGGGAGGCGGCGGACATGTTCGGCTTCGGGCCAGGCGTGACGATCTCGGGCGCCGTCGTGGAGATTCTCGAGTCGCCCGTGTGGGCGCGGATATGAGGAGGCGATGTGTGATGGATCGACCGGCCGAGATGATCGCGCTGATCGGGATCGGCTGCCGCCTGCCCGGCGGCGTCGGATCGGTGGACGAGTACTGGAACCTGCTGTGCGAGGGCCGGGACGCCAGCGGACCGGCGCCCGCCGACCGCTGGCGCGACTACGCCGATCGCGGCCCTTCGTACGCGGCGGCGTTACGCCGCGCCATCCCTTACGGCAGCTTCCTGGACGGGGTGGCCGACTTCGACGCGGAGTTCTTCGGGCTCTCGCCGCGCGAGGCGGAGTTGATGGATCCGCAGCAGCGCCTGGTGATGGAGACCGCGTGGGAGGCGCTGGAGCACGCCGGAGTGTCGCCGGACG
>NZ_JBFAMX010000136.1:0-22343 GCF_040659615.1 Nonomuraea sp. NPDC049784 | reverse complement strand
TGTGGGCCATCGCCGCCGTGCTCCCAGCGGACGATGGGCGGCGTCCGCGGCTCACCGCTGCCGCCGAGGCGCAACTGAAGGCCGCTCTGCCCCAGGTGATCGCCGGTGACTTCGTCAGCGATCATTGGCTCGCCACGTTCGCCGTGCTCGCCTTGGACGCCGCCGATTCGGTGTGATGCCTGCCTAGCGTGGTCCGTCGTGGGAATGGTCGTGCTGCAGTGAACCGGCTTCGGGCAGAACGTCTACGCCATCGGTGGCAACGAACCGGCCGCCGCGCCGATGTGCGTGCTCGGCTTCCCGCAGCCTGGTCATGATCGCTCAGGACCTGCCGAGCAGGGCGTGGCGGCTCACTCGCTTGGATTCCGGGCGGGTCCGTCACAACAAGCCTCTGACGTGCTCCTTCTCCATGCGAATGGGCTTCCCGGGAATACATTGAGAACACGGCGGAGGGCGCCCCTGCCGCGATGAGTTTCGGCCGGGTCGCGAGTCTGTCCTGGTGACCGTCGTAGGACTTCGTACGACGCTGCCCGGGCACGAGACACCACGGAGGACACCATGACGACCACGCCGGATGACCCGACCACCGCGCTGCCCGGCCGCCCGCCCGTCGTCGACCTGGCCACCTGGCAGGCCGCCCGTGACGAGCTTCTGGTCCGCGAGAAGGCCCACACCCGCGAGGGCGACGCCATCGCCGCGGCCCGCCGCCGGCTGCCGATGGTGGAGCTCGACGGGACGGTCGAGGTCGTCGGACCTGACGGCCCGGTCCCGTTCCTGGACCTGTTCCAGGGCCGCGACGAGCTCGTGGTCTACAAGCACATGTGGTACGACGGCGCGCCGCACCAGGGGCAGTGCGAGGGCTGCACCACCACGGCCTGGCACCTGAAGGACGCGGTCTACCTCAACGCCCGCGGCGTCTCGTTCGCCATCCTGACCACGGGCCGTTGGGACGAGGTGGCCTCCTACGTCGAGTTCATGGGCTACACCGAGCCCTGGTACTCGGTGCGCGACGTGGACGCGCCGGTCGGCGGCAGCATGGGTTACCTCACCTGCTTCCTGCGCGACGGCGACCGCGTGTTCCTCACCTACTCCACGACGGGCCGTGGCAACGAGCGGGTCAACGGGTCCCTCGGCCTGCTCGACATGACGCCCTACGGCCGCGGCGAAGCGTGGGAGGACAACCCCGAGGGCTGGCCCGAGGGGCGCAGCCCGTGCTGGTGCTGGCGCTCGGACGCGGACGGGACCGCCACCTGGGGCCCGACCAGCCGCCCCGTGCCGCAGTGGACCCGCCCCGGTGCGACCCCCGTGGAGACCCTCGGCCGGCACGGCCACCACCACTGACGCGCCTTCGTCGATGGCGTCGGCAAAGGTGTCAGGCGCCGGGCGGAACCTCCGGACGATGCGAACGGCTCCCGCGCTCGATCGGTGGGCGGTTCGCCCGGAAGGCGAAGGACTCCTGGTAGGAGAGGGGCTGCCTAGGCTTGCCAGTCCTACCAGGAGTCCGGCTGCACGTATCGTCCAAGTTTCAGTGCTCGGCATGCCCTGCTCATGGCCGGGGTGGTGATCGTCCCTCGCGGCGGCACTTCTTCCCCGGTTCGACGATGACCGACGGGCAGTGGGCGCTGACGGCGCCGCTGCTTCCGGCGGCGGGGAGCACCGGTGGGCGCGGGGGCAGGCCCCCTACGAACGGGAGCCGGGCGCAACGCGGCCACCTCCCTGGAGATTTTCGTGTAGGTGGGCAGCACGTCGCGCACCTGTTGGGGATCGCTCGCGATCAGGCGCTGCGCCTTGGCCAGCGCGAGCTGGAAGGCCGCAGCGTATTTTGTAGGCCGGCCGTGACAGCGGGAGTTTTGGGCGCCGGAGAGTGTCCATGCCGAAACGGGTGAGTTAGGGTGACCCGCGTGCGCCCACGTGAGATGGCCGCCGGCCGATTATCGCGCCTGGTCGCTCGTGCCCGGTCAGCGGCACTTGTCGGGAGGATGGGTGGGCGCCCCGCACCACTCGTCGAAGTGGCCGGTCTGCTGCTCGTGATCCTGCTCTTCTCGCGGCTTCATGCCGCCGCCGGGAAGGACGTCGCAGCCGCCACCGCCAACGCTCTGGCCCTGCAATCCATAGAGCAGGCAGTTCACCTGGACATCGAACTGAGGGCGAACCAGTGGCTGACCGAGCATCCGGCCCTCATCCAGCCGGCGGTGTACTACTACCGCCTGTACTACCTCGCGATCATCGGTGTGCTGGTGTGGGTTTTCGTCCGGCATGCCGATGTCTACGTCAAGGTCCGCCGGACCCTCGTCGCGATGCTCGTTCTCGTGCTGCCCGTTTTCTGGGTGCTGCCCATGTCGCCCCCACGGTTCGCCTTACCGGGGGTCGTCGACATCATTGCCGAGCACGACATCCTGGGCGGCCATGCCTCACGAGAGATCGAGAACGGCCAGAACCAGTATTCAGCGATGCCCAGCATGCACGTGGGGTGGTCGTTGTGGTGCGCGTATGTCGTGTGGTGCGCGCTGCGGGCCTCCCATCCGCGATTGGCGTTGCTGTCGTGGATCTTTCCGCTGGGTATGGCGGCAGCCGTGCTCATCACAGGGAACCACTATGTGCTCGACATCGCCGGAAGCGCCGTGTTGCTGGTCGTCTCCATCGCTGTCGTATCAGCGTGGGGCCACCTCGCCGAGCGCCGGCGTGCTCGGGATTGAACACCTGCGGACAGCCTCAGGGAAACCGGTGCCGCTCGGATGCTTGCTCACCTCTCGATCCGCCGTTCGAGAACAAGCTCGCAGGTCACGAGCTTGCCTGCGCCATCGGGGCCGGCGAGGTGGCGGCGCCCGGATACGATCGAGTGGTCCAGTACGGAGGAGGAGGCACACGTTGCCGGGCACGGAGGAGGCGAAGGGCGGCGCGCAGGAGGCCACCGAGCCAGTGAAGCCTGTCACCTGGCTCATGCTGATCTACCGGGTGCCCAGCGAGCCGACCAGGCTGCGGGCGGCGGTCTGGCGCAGGCTCCGCAACCTCGGCGCCGTCTATCTGCAGAACTCCGCGGCCGCCGCGCCGCGCACCCCGCAGAGCGAGCGGGCCCTGAGGGCGCTGCGCAGCGAGATCGTCGAATCGATGTCCGGCCAGGCGTTCTTGGTCAGCACCTCCTCGGTCATCGGCGAGTCCGACCTGGTCGCCCTCTACAACGCCGCACGCGACGACGAGTACGAAGAGATCCTCGACAAGTGCGCCGATTTCCATAAGGAAGTGGAGAAAGAGGTGCGGGCGAAGCACTTCACGTACAGCGAGCTAGAGGAGAACGAAGAGGACCTCTCCAAGCTCAAGGGCTGGTACGGGAAGGTCAAGGCCCGTGACGTCCTGGGCGCCGCGCGGCGCAAAGAGGTCATCAAGGCGCTCGACGAGTGCGCGAAGACGTTGGAGGAGTTCGCCGCCTCCGTGTACGAGGCCGAGGACAGCGCGATCTTCTAGCATCGGTGCCGGGTGAGCGCGCAAGGCCCACCCGGCCGGTGAACGGCTACTGGTCGCGCGTGTCGATCCGCAGCGCCATGGCGAAGGCGGCCATCAGGCAGACGCCGAGTACCGGTGTGAACACCACGGCCGGCACGGCGAACGCCAGCAGCACCACCGTGCCCAGTGCCAGGGTGACGACCACGGCTACGGCGATCTTCCAGTCGTCGCCGACGATCAGGTCGTACCAGAACTGCCCGAACCCTCGGATGAATCCCATGTCTAGCTCCCGGAAGTAGTCGGGACGGCCTCGGACCGCGCCGCCGAAGGCCGACTGAGCGCGCGCACCAGCAGGCGGGACAGCCCGAACCAGACGGCGACGAGCACCAGGATGGCCAGGTCGGAGCCCGGCCACTCCAGGCTCTCGTGGCTCTTGGTGAAAATCCCGAGCCCCTCCACCGACCAGAACGTGCCGAATCCCGCCAGCAGCAGCCCGACGCCGTACTTGAGGGTGTTCTCCGGCACCTTCGACAGCGGCCCTCTGACGGCGATGCCCACGACGAGGACGAGGAGCACGCCGATGACGGCCGCTGTGATCGCCACCGGCATGTTGCCCGCGCTGAGGCCGAAGGTGATGACGATGAAGACCACCTCGACGCCTTCGAGGAAGACGCCCTTGAAGCTGATCATGAACGAGAACCAGTCGAGTCCCGCGGCCCTGACCTCGCCCGCGTTCTTGGCCGCCGCCACCTCCTCGGCGAAGATCTGGTCCTCGTCGTGCATGGCCTTGCGCCCCGACGACCTCAGGATCGCCTTGCGCAGCCACTGCAGGCCGAAGATCAGCAGGAGGCCGCCGATCGCGAGCTGCAGCGCCGCCTTGGGCAACCAGGTTGCGATGGCGTAGCCGGCGGCGGCGGTGAAGGCGGTCAGGGCCACGAGGGCCGCCGCCACGCCCATGAGGGTGGAGCGCCAGTTCCGGGTCATGCCCATGGCCATGACGATCGTCAGCGCTTCCACCATCTCCACGATCGAGGCCAGCAGCACCGCCGCGCCCAGGCCCCATGCGGCCGCGTCCATCGGCCCACATCCCTCCGTTGCGTTGGAAACGTAACAGTTGTTAGTTTGCTCATATATCTACGGATATGTCTATGCAGGTCTCGATGCTCGTCCGCGTCAGGTCGTCGATCCATGGCTCGGGCCAGGAGGAGAACTTGGCGATGACCACCTCGGCCTCCTCGTGCACGAGCAGCAGCTGGCCGTGGATGCCGAGCGCCATGTAGATCCCGCCCTTGTCGGCGGCCTCGGACGCGGCCCGTTCGTCGGCCCATCGTTCGGTGGTGTATTCCACCGCAGCCGGCAGCGCCCGAAGCGGTAGCACCGCCGTGGTGCCGGGTACGGCGTAGGCCTGAGGCAGCGGGTCGTCGATGACCACCAAGCCGTCCGGACCTCCGGTCATCTGCCGGCAGGCCCGGGGCTGTGCGACACCGAGGAGGACATCGACCGCATGTACGCGGCGCTCTGCGAGGGCGGGCAGCCGCTGATGCCGCTGAGCTCCTACGGCTTCAGCACGAAGTTCGGCTGGGTCAACGACCGCTTCGGCGTCTCCTGGCAGCTCAACCTTCCTTGACGGCGCAGCCCGTACCATCGGGCGCATGACGTGTGTGCTGGTCGTGGAGGACGACCTGGTCATCAGGTCCGAGCTGGTCGAGGCGCTGGCCGCCCAGGGCTACGAGGTGGAGCCGGCCGCGGACGGGGCCGAGGCGCTGCAGGCGGCGGAGCGGCACCAGCCGGATCTCGTCCTGCTGGATCTGGGGCTGCCCGATGTGGACGGGGTGGCTCTGTGCCGGCGGCTGCGGTCGAGGGTGCCGGACACGGTGATCGTCGTGCTCACGGCTCGCACCCAGGAGTTCGAGGTCGTGGTGGCGCTCGACGCGGGCGCCGACGACTACCTGACCAAGCCGTTCCGGCTGACCGAGCTGATGGCCAGGATCCGCGCCCACCTGCGCCGGCGCGGTCCCGCGCCGGGGGAGCGCATGTTGACCGCTGGGCGGTTGCGGCTCGACGTGCCCGCCCGGCGCGCCTATGTCGGGCAGGCGGAGCTGGCGTTGCGGCCCAAGGAGTTCGACCTGCTGACGGCGCTGGTCAGCCGGGCGGGTGAGGTGGTGACGCGCGAGCAGCTCATGGATGAGGTGTGGGACGAAAACTGGTTCGGCCCCACCAAGACGCTGGATGTGCACGTGTTCGCGCTGCGCCGCAAGCTGGCCGAGCATGGTGAGGGGATGGAGCGGATCGTCACGGTACGGGGGCGCGGCTACCGCTACGAGCCATGATCCGTCAGGTGTCGTGGCCGGGCAGCAGCAGGCTGAACAGCGGCGGGCTGGTCCGGCTGAGCACCAGCCTGCCGCCCTCGGCCTCGGCCAGCGAGCGGGCCAGGGCGAGGCCGATGCCGTGGCTGTGGCCGCTGGCCCTGACGAACGGGTCCGCCTCTTCGGCCAGGCCCGGCCCGTGATCGCTCACCTCGACGGCCATCCCAGGGCCCACGTCGGCGACGGTGACCATGACCTCACCCTTGCCGTGGCGCAGGGCGTTGTCGAGCAGGACGCGCAGGATCTGCCGGACGGCCGCGGGCTGGGCCGTCACCGGCGGCAGTCCGGGCTCCACGGTGATGACCAGGCGGCGGCCCTGCTCGGCCAGCGGGCCGTGCCACTCCTGCCGGATCTCCTCCATCAGAGCGTCCACGTCGAGCTGCTCGCTCGGCACGCGGGCGTCGCGGCTGAGCCGTACGAGATCGTCGATGACCTCCTGCAGTCGCTCGCCTCTGGCCAGCGCGGCCCGGACCGCCGGAGCCAGGTCCGCGCCGGTGCGGGACAACGCCGATTCCAGGCCGAGCAGCAGACCGGTCAGCCCGGTGCGCAGCTGGTGGGATACATCGGCGCTGAAGGCCCGTTCGCGGGCGAGCACGTCACCGAGGCGGCGCGCCGTCGACTCCAGCGCCTGCCCGGCCTGGTCGGCCTCGCGCAGCCCGGAGGGGGAGGCGCGGACGCTGAAGTCGCCGCCCCCGAGCGCCTGCGCCGCGACGGTCAGCCGCTCCAGCGGGGCGGCGAGCCTGGCCGACTGGCGTACGGCCGCGGCCGCGGCCAGGGCGATCACGACCAGCGCCAGCCCGCCCATGAGCAGCCACGCCTCGTGGATGCGCTCCTCGACTTCGGAGTTCGGCGTCGCGACGCGGATGACCATCGCGGGGCCCTCGTCGGAGGGGACGGGTGCGCTCACGGCCAGGAACCCGCCCTCCACCGTGTCGTGGACGCGGCCGTCCTTGCTGGAGGCGGCGAGGCTGGAGTGGGTGGGGCCGTTGCCGAACACCCGGGTGCCATACACGCTGTAGCCGCCGATGGCCAGCTCGCCTGACAGGCCGGTCGGCAGTTTCAACGGCACCCTCGGCTCGTCGGGGACCGCGGTGGCGACCCAGGCGGCGTCGCGTTGCAGCGCGGCCACCGTCTGGTCGTGGTAGAGCAGTTTCACCGCGACGGCCAGCGGTACCAGGAACAGCGCGACGGCCAGGGCGGTCACGCTCAAGATCACCACCAGCACTCGCCGCCGCAGCGGCACGCCCTGTGCTGTCACCCCTCCAGGTTGGCAGAAGTAAGGTAAACGCCCCGCTAACCCGTTGCTCAGCGGGCGCTTTCCGGCGCGCTCATAGCGTGACGTCCATGAAGGTACGGCAGAACCTGTGACCGGTCAGCGGCCTGCCTCCAGCTCAGCCAGCAGCTCGGTCCATCGCCGGCCGATGGCCTCCGGGTCGTACCGCTTGGAGGTGGCCAGCGCGGCAGTCCCCATCATGTGGCGCTCGGTCTCGTCGTCGATGAGGAGACCGATCGCCGTGGTCAGGGCGGCGACGTCCCGCCTGGGGACAAGGAGCCCGTCGTGGCCGTGAGTGATGATCTCGCCGGGCCCGTGCGGGCAGTCGAAGGCGACCACGGGCACACCCTTGCTCAGCGCCTCCAGGATGGTCATCGGGAATCCCTCGCGGCGGGAGCTGAGCACGAAGATCGAGGCGTGGTCGAGCTCGGCGCCGACGTCGCGGGAGGGGCCGGGAAGCTCGACCGAGCAGGCCAGCCCGAGCTCGCCCACCAGCTTGAGAAGGCGGGCGCGCTCGGGACCTGAGCCGACGATGCGCAACCTCCAGCCGGGGTGTACGACGCTGACCCGTTGCCAGGCGCGCAGCAGCAGGTCGAAGCCCTTGACCTTGGCCAGGCGGCCGATCGCGATGACGGTCTTGGCGTTCAGGGGAGAGGGCCCGCCGGTGAGTGGCGGCGTGGCGTTGGGGATGCGCAGCAGGTGTCGCGGCGCGCGGGGGCCCAGGGCCGCGTGGTAGGCGCTCAGGTCGGCCTCGGTCAGGGTGACGAGCGCGTCGAGCCTGCCGTACCTGCGGACGATCATTTCCCGGACGGAGGGCTTGTGTGTGCCGAAGCCGACGTGCTCCTGCCCGATCGTGATCACGCCGGGCGGGGCCAGCAGGGCGGTAGCCAGGTTGAGGCCGGGTCGCGTGGTGATCAGGACGCCGGTGCGCAGGCCGCGCAGGAAACGCAGCAAGGCGAGGTCGGTACGCAGGTCGAACCTGTCGTAGGCGGCCTCCTCCCGCGGGATGAGCCTGCTGCGGAGCAGGCGCGCGAGCAGGGCGCTGCGGGGTCGGCGGTCCGTGCGGTCGTCCAGGAAGGTGACGCGAACGCCGGGCGGCACCTCGAAGAAGGGCTTGTCCTTCGTCTTGGTGACGCTGACGATCTCCACGTCGTGATGGGCCGCCAGCGTACCCGCGAGGTTGAAGACGGTCCTGATGGTGCCGCCCATGCCGTGCGCGTGCAGCAGGAGGATCTTCACCTGCCGGGTGCTGGGCGAGCCGGCCTGGCGCGCCCTGCGGCTGTCGTCCGCGCGCAGCAGGAACACTCCGAGTCTTCGCGGGTTGGCGACGAGGTGGATGGCGGCCGGGGTGAGGATGATCGAGCCCAGGGTGTCGGTGGGATAGTGCGCCCCGAGATAGATCCTCGCGGCCATCTGACCGGCCACGAGCACGCCGCCCGCCGCCACCACGGGCCAGAAGAACCGGGTCTTCCTGGCCAGCAGCGCCACGGCGACCACGATCGACAGGGTCAGGCAAACGTGACCGCTGGGAAAGCTGTCCGGGCCGAGCTCCTGCACCAAGGCGTGGGCGGCCGGGGGCCGGGGGCGAGCGACGAGGGCCTTGACCAGGGGGCTGACCCCCCATCCTGCGGCGATCACGAGCAGCATGCGTCCGGCGGTGTGTCGCCGTCCCGAGAGCGCGACGACTGTGACGAGGACGGCGGCGAGGACCGTGCCCACGACGGTGCCGAAGCCCACGTTCAGGACCTGCGCTACGGTGGTCAGCCAGGGGCCGCGTAGCGACTGCACCGCCTGGCCCACGCTCGTGTCCGCCGCGGTCCACGCAGGCGTGCGCGCGGCGAAGCCGACGGCCACCCCCAGGCCCAGGAACGCGGCGGAGACCGGCATCGGGACTGTCGTTCTGCTGCCTGATCTCATGAACGCACGGTATGGAGGGACGTTACAGCGCCCGCTCAGCACTCGGTTAGCGCGGCGCTTACCTTGCGCAGCGTGACCAAGTGCGGATCGGGGTTTGGGGCCTGGATTAACCTCGCGTTGTGGCTGGCCGAACCTGCCGCTATCCCACGTTTCCGCAGACTGAGGGCGTCAGTACGACGTCAATGCATCGGAGATATTTCAATGCGTAGGTCTGTTATCATCCCCGGACTCGCCACCGTGGCAGTCCTCGTGGCGGGCGGCGGAGCTGCCGCGTTCGCCTCCTCCACCGACCAGAGCCCCGCCCCCGCCTCCACCCAGTCCTCCGCCGCCCCCACCGAGCAGGCCCCCGAGACCGAGGCCGCCACGCCCGCGGAGAGCGCGGAGCCCAACGAGGGCACCAAGGAAGACGAGCAGAAGGCCGAGGCTGAGGACGGCCAGGACGACAAGGGGCAGGAGGCCGGCTCCGAGGCCCAGGAGGGCAAGCAGGGCCAGGCGGGCGACCAGAACGAGCAGGAAGGCAAGGGCGACGCCTCCGAGCCTGAGGACGGCTGAGCCAGGCGCCGGGCACCCCGAGACTCACCGTGCTGGGGTGCCCGGCTCAGTCCTGAGCGTTCGGCGCGGTTTCGTGACCGCCTGGCCACGTCAGGGCAGCCGCAGAAAGATTCTTGACGGCGGTCGATTCCTGATCGCGGATACTTCACCAGCCCGGTCTGGTCGGTGAATTTGGCTGGGCCTTCTGCGTACCCGATCCATGATCACGCTGACGATGAAGACGATGGGTGCGATTGCGGCCGCCGCCAGGGCGGAGAGGAGCGGCAGACCGGGTCGAGGCTGGATGTTGGTTCCAGGCGGCGGCGCTGGCGGATTGAAGCGCAGCGACGTCGTCATGTGGTGCCAGTGGAAGATCTCCCGGTAGACGACGCTCCAGCTCCCGATCCAGAGGATTGCGCTGATCCACTTCAGCCGTCGCCACAGCGGAGATCTCGTGCTTGGATGTCCGACGAAGTGCGAGAGCATGTGCTCCGTCAGACGCCGCCCAGCCGTCTTGGTACGCCGCAAGACACCGCGAACCTTGTGGGCTTCCTATGCTCACCACAGGGTCAGTGGATCAACGGGCAGTTGCTGATGAGCAACGGTGGCTTCGCCTAGGACGGGGACAGCAGGGACACCCTAAGACTGACTGAGAGGGCGATCCGGGAGGTCACGTCCGCCTCGGTGTGAGTGTGAAGAGGCCAGGTCCTGCCTCCGCCAGGATCTGGTGGCCTCTACGCGTATCCCATGGCTGGGATAACACCGTCAAGTGTTCGTCGACGAACTCGCGGGTTCCGGGGTCGAATTGGTCATTGCGATTTTCCAGGCTGCGTGACTGGAACGTCGACCTGGTCGCGAAGTCGTCCACACCGAGCAGTTTGAACAGGGCCCGGCGCTGCTCGGGCCAGTTGGCTGCGAGATCCTCGGCCCTCACCTCCACATATCGCTTGTCCGTCAGATCGACCGTGGTCTTCCAGGCGAGCCATCGGTCATAGACCGGTTTGAGCCATGCGAGCGCGCCGTCGACCGTGGGCGGTGCCCATGGCTGGTCGACGTGTGACGCGACCACCGCGACCGGGTGGCGCTTGATGTGGACGATGGTCGCCTCAGGGACGAGCTCCCAGAGGAAGTCCATGCACAGAAGGTTGAACTGCTTCAACGTCTTCGACGCGGCCCTGCCGTTCGGCGGCTACAAGCAGTCCGGCTGGGGACGGGAGATGGGCCACGAGGTGCTGGAGGCGTACACCGAGGTCAAGGCGGTGTGCACCCAGCTGTAGCAGGACCTCCCGGGCTCGGGATTGGCGGACCCGGGAAACGAGGGGTGGGCGCGGGCGGCGAGTGCCAGGCGGGAACCTGCACGCCACCGGCCGTGCCCACCCTTTCTATCGCGTGCGGGTGGTGTAGGAGTGGGCGCCGGCGCCTGCCAGGGCGCCGCCCTCGACGATCAGGTACTCCTCGCGGATCGGCGTCCCGCCCAGCCACGACTCCAGGATCTCGCGGGTGCCGGCGGCGTAGCGGGCCTGGGCCGACAGGGACGAGCCGGAGATGTGCGGGGTCATGCCGTGGTGCGGCATGGTCCGCCAGGGGTGGTCGGCCGGGGCGGGCTGGGGGTACCAGACGTCACCGGCGTACCCGGCGAGCTGCCCGCTCTCCAGGGCGCGGACGATCGCGTCACGGTCGGCGATCTTGGCGCGGGCGGTGTTGATCAGGTACGTGCCGCGCTTCATCGAGCCGATCAACTCGTCGCCGAACAGGCCCTCGGTCTGCGGGTGCAGCGGTGCGTTGACGGTCACCACGTCGCAGACCGGGACCATGGCTGCCGCGTCGGGATGGAAGGTGAGCCCGAGCTCCTCCTCGACCTCGGCAGGCAGGCGGTGCTTGTCGGTGTAGTGCAGGTGCACGTCGAACGGCTTGAGCCGGCGCAGCACCGCCAGGCCGATGCGGCCGGCGGCGACGGTTCCGATATGCATGCCCTCGACGTCGTAGGAGCGGGCGACGCAGTCGGCGATGTTCCAGTCGCCCTCCAGCACCGTGCGGTGGGAGGGCAGGTAGTTGCGGACCAGGGACAGGATCATCATCACGACGTGCTCGGCGACGCTGATGCTGTTGCAGTAGGTGACCTCGGCGACCGTGATGCCGCGGGCGATGGCGGCGTCCAGGTCCACGTGGTCGGATCCGATGCCGGCGGTGATGGCCAGCTTCAGTTTGGGGGCGCGGGCGATGCGCTCGGCGGTCAGGTACGCGGGCCAGAACGGCTGGGAGATCACCACGTCGGCGTCGGCGAGTTCGCGGTCGAAGACCGAGCCGTCGCCGTCCTTGTCGGAGGTGACCACCAGGGTGTGGCCGTGCTCCTCGAGGAAGCGGCGCAGCCCCAGCTCTCCGGAGACGCTGCCGAGCAGGTGGCCGGGGGTGAAGTCGATCGCCTTGGGGCTGGGCAGCATCTGGCCGCCCGGGTAGCCGGCCAGCGTGGGCAGGCCGTCACGCGCGTAGGAGGCGGGGTATCCGTCGATCGGGTCGTCGTACAGTACGCACAGCACCTTGGCCATGGCCTCTGCTCCTCGTCGTCGGTGGGGTGATTCCACTGTCGATCGACGCGTATCCGCAGGTCAAAGCGTTTGTTTCTATCGGGTGATAGCAGGCGTCTATGCCAGGTGCTCACGGGTGAGCCGGTCGAACACCTCGCGGAGGTCGAGGTCGCGGGCGATGTCCAGCAGCGCCCGCGCCATGATCGGCTCCGGCCCCGTGCCGGCCACCACCAGCCCCACCCTCGGCTCCCTGGCCGGGCGCTCCAGCCGCACCACCCGCATGCCCTCGGGCACGCCGAACATATGCAGCCACGCGTGCGCTATCACGCTCGACCAGCGGTGGGTCGCCACGTGCGCGAACAGGGCGGAGACGGTGTCGGTCTCGATCGCGGGCACGGCCACCGCCCCGGCCTGATGGAAGTTCGCGTCCAGGATCCGGCGGTTGCGCATCTCGGGGGCCAGCAGGCACAGCGGCAGCGCGGCCACCTCCGCCCAGCGCGCCACCCGCCGGTCGGCCAGCTCGCCGTCGGACGGGGTGAGCAGCAGGTAGCGCTCCTCGTACAGCGGGCTGGTCCGCACCTCGCCGAGGTCCTCCTCGTCGTCGAGGTACGTCATCGCCATGTCGATCTCGAACTCGGCCAGCCGCCGCGCGATCTCCCGGGATGACAGTGAGGTGAGCAGCACCCGGACATGCGGGTAGCGCTCGCAGAACGGCGTGGTCAGCAACGAGGCGGCGGTCAGCGCGGTCGGGATCGCCCCCATCCGCAATGTGCCCGACAACCCTTCACGCATCCTGGACAGGTCCTGACGCAGAGCGTCGGCATCGGCCAGGATGCGGTGCGCCCACAGCACCACCCGCTCGCCCTCGGGTGTCAGCCCCGCGAACCGCTGCCCGCGCCGAACCAGGGGCACGTCCAGCTCGCTTTCCAGCTTGCGGATGGCCGCCGACAGCGACGGTTGGGAGACGTGGCAGGCCGCGGCGGCCCGAGCGAAATGCCGCTCCCGGGCCAGGGCCACCAGATACTCCAACTGGCGTAACAGCACGCCACAGAATGCCCCGACCGCAGGCGCCACGTCCATCGCCCGGCCGCATCCAGTGCCGCACCGTCCGGACCGGCATCCAGGCCGAGGTGCAACGCGTCGGGCCGGGCCACGTCGGCCTTCAGCGGCGGGCACGACTTCCGACCAGCGGCTCTCAGACCGGCAATGGCAGCGTCGGACTCGTTCTCCTCGCAGAACAGCCCTCCAGAGCCTCCGCTAGTCTCCATGAGACTACTCGGCGACCCTCCGATCCCCGCCGCCCGCCCTACCCTTGTGCGTGTGGATTCTCCCGCGTGTCACTCACCGAGTGGGTC
Organism: Nonomuraea sp. NPDC049784; assembly: GCF_040659615.1. NCBI lineage: Bacteria > Bacillati > Actinomycetota > Actinomycetes > Streptosporangiales > Streptosporangiaceae > Nonomuraea > Nonomuraea sp. NPDC049784. The sequence goes on along the minus strand of NZ_JBFAMX010000136.1, from coordinate 8,938 downwards.
GCGCTCGTAGCGGAGGCTCCCACGCACGGCTTCGCCGTCTCGCGGCTCACCGCGTCGATCGGCCTGCCAGAACTCGACGTCCTGAGCCGTGACGGCATACAGGGTCCAGGCTGGGGCGATCAGGCCGGGGTCGGCGGCGATTCTCGCCTGAGCCTGTTCGAAGGCGAGGTCGAATCGGCCGGGTCATCGAGGATTTCGGACTGGCGGCCAATGAGTGCCTCGGCGCGCGAGCCCGCCGGGCGGGCCAGGAAGTCGGCGGCGCCGGCCGCCGCGCCGGCTGGTGCGGCGGCTCCGCGGATGAGGATCTGACGGCCCAGCTGGGGCCAGTAGAAGGTCAGGGCGGCGTTCGGGTTGGCCGGTCGGCCGTCCGCGTCAGTCGTGGAGACGGTCACTCAGGCGGAGCGCGGTGACCTCGACGACGTCGGCGGCATTCCCTGTCTGACTGTGGCCAGGGTGCTGGTCGTTACGCGGGGTTCGTCACATCCAGCACTCCGACCGTCTGGCCCCCGCTCTTCTCGCCTGTGAGGTGGAACCCGAGCTTCCGGTAGAAGCCCTCTGGCCCGTCCTCTCCCGGCTCCCATGTGACATACATCTGCGTGCCGCCACGGCGCCTTACTTCGGCGGCCACTGATTCGACGGCGAAGCGGCCGACACCGCGCCCCTGTGCGTCGGGTGTCACATTGAGGCGCCACAAGCCGGACCGGAAGTCGACTCCCTTGCCGTTCCAGTCGATATCGAGGAAGGCCATGAGAAAGCCCACGGCACGGTCACCGTCGAGTATGAGGCGTGGCCAGGCCACATTCGGGTGGACGTAAGCCTCGGCCAGCGACTTCGTCACCGGGGAGACGAAGCGCTCTTGGTCAGGACGGACTTTCACTGCAAGCGCGGTCTCGATGTTGGCAGGCGTGATAGGCACAAGGCGGAGGCTTTCGGTCATGCGAGAACATTAGGGGTTGTCTCGCCGACACCGAGCCTTTGCCTTTGGCATCGGCACAGCAGGCAACGAGGGGGTATGAAGCCGGGTCGGGGACGGGACTGCTCGCCAGGTTCGCGTCGTGGCCGGCTACACCGACGAGTGGCGCGCCACGCTGGAGGACCCCGAGAAGCTGCGCCGCTTCGTGTCTTTCGTGAACGCGCCGGACAGCCCGGACCCGAGCATCGTCTTCGAGCCCGAACGACCAGATCAAGCCCTTCATGTTGATGATCATCCGGTTACGAAGAATGCCCGCGACGCTGACTACGACGAGATCTAACGCGAAATGCGCCCGTCCTGCCGGCCGTCGCGGGCCGGCATGTCATCAGGGGAGCGAAACGTGAAGCAGACTCAGACGATTCCGGAGACGTTTCTCGGGGTCGGTTACACAAGAGACCGAGCTGGGCTGCCGCTTGAGGCGGTGCGTTTTCCCGTCCCGCAGCCGGCGGCCGACCAGGTTCTGCTCCGCGTCGCCGCCTCGTCGCTCAACCCGCTGGAGTACAAGCTGGCCGACCTCAATTTCATGGGACGGACGCCCCCCGTCGTTCTCGGTCTTGACCTCGCTGGCGTCGTGGTCGCCGTGGGCAATGGTGTGAGTGGCGTAGCCGTCGGCGACGCGGTGGCCGCCATGGCCGATTTGAACGGTGATGGCGGCTGGGTCGCAACGGGCGGGAGCGGAGGGGAAGGCGGCTATGCCGTCGCACGCCAATTCCTCACCGTCCCCAAGCCGCCATCCCTGAGCTTCCGCGATGCGGCGGCGCTTCCGATGTGCTTCCTGTCCGCTTTCGTGGGTCTTTACCGAGCCGTCCAGGCCGGTGACACGGTCTATATTCCGGGCGGTGGAGGCGGCGTCGGGCATCTCGCCGTACAGATGGCGGCGCGTGCCCTGGGGGCCAGACTAGTCATCAGCAGCGGCAGCACGCCGCAATCGATGGCGCTGGCCCAGCAGTCCGGCGCCCATCACGTTTTCAATTACAAGCGCGACGACATCGCCGCCGAAATCGCGAAGCTGACCAGCGGGCAGGGCGTTGACCTCGTCTTCGACGCCACCTACAGCGAGCAGGGCTTTGTCGAGACCGCGAAGACCGTCCGGCGGGGTGGCAGCTGGATCGTGCTCGGCGTTGGCCCCGGCAAGACGACACGCTTGGCCGAAACGCGCAGCCCGGTGGATGCCATCCTGACCGAGCGGGGCGCCAAGCATGTCAACGTCAATCTGCTGCGCTATTTCTCCGAACCCGCCACGCTCGACAGCGAGGCGCGTGCCCTTCTCCAGCGCGGGATGGCTCTGGCGATGGAGTGGGCGACGCAGGAACTTGTGGTCCCGCACGTCAGCCAGACCATCGACAGCACCGTCGAGGCGATCAATGCGGGACTGCAGTCGCTGAAGGTGGGCCGTGGCGTACCGGGCAAGGTGGCGGTGATCGTGGATCGCGACCTGGCTGAGGGGAAGTGACGGGCGGTCGCCTGCTTTCCACAGTCATGCGCGCATGCACTGGAGGCAAGATCTGACCTACCCACCGGGCGTGGTCGCCCGCTACCGGTACGGACGCACCGTCCACCGGCATTCATCGCAGGGTGAGCGGGGTCTCGGAGTCGATGCGGGTCAACTTCTCCGGGTTGCGGACGTAGTAGAGGCCGGTGATGCGGGCGTCTTCGACACGGATCGCTATGACGCCGTCGATCTCGCCGTCCACGCGTAGGACGAGTGCCGGGTTGCCGTTGACCACGGTGGGGTCACCGGTGAGCACGACTTCGGCCTTGCGGAGGCCGCCGACGATGAAGCGGGCCACCTTGTCGCCGCCGGTGATCGGCCGCGGCGCGGCCTGCTTGACGCCGCCGCCGTCGCTAACCAGGACGACCTCAGGGGCGAGCACGTCATGGAGGCCCTGCAGGTCCCCGGCTTCGAGCGCGCGCTGGAACGACTCCAGAGCCGCCCGGGTCTGGCTCGGGGAGACCGCCTCGCGAGGGCGGCGGGCTCCGACGTGCTGGCGGGCGCGGTGCGCGATCTGGCGGACAGCCGCGGGGCTCTTGTCGACGGCGGTCGCGATCTCGTCGTAGCTGACATCGAATGCCTCGCGCAGCACGAAGACGGCGCGCTCGGTCGGCGACAGCGTCTCCAGGACGAGCATGAGCGCCATCGACACGCTCTCGGCGAGCTCGACGTCCTCGGCCACGTCCGGCGCGGTGAGCAGCGGCTCGGGCAGCCAGGGGCCGACATACGCCTCCTTGCGGCGCCTCATGGTGCGCAGCCGGTCGAGCGACCGCCGGGTCGTGATCCGGACCAGGTAGGCGCGCTGGTCGCGCACCTCCTCCACGTCGACCTTCATCCACCGCAGCCAGGTTTCCTGGAGGACGTCTTCGGCGTCGGCCGCCGATCCGAGCATTTCGTACGCGACGGTGAAGAGCAGGTTGCGGTGGGCGACGAACGCCTCGGTGGCGGAGTCCATCCGGCCGCCACGAGCGAGCGGCTCGGCTGTGCCCGTCGTTGGCTCGCTGCGCTCGTTCATAGCTGGCTCCTGCCTGTTCGCTCTCAACCTCAACTGTGCTCCACGCACAAGACGCCGGCCCTCACCGGTGTGTGACACCCCTGATCGGTGGCGCATGTCACATGACCGCGCTGTCACAGGGATCGGGTCGCCGGCGCCTCATGTTCGTCAGGACGCCGCGTGGCACGCAACTCCACGAGTGATCGCCCTGGCCTCGTTGCGTGGTGACCACCGCGCAACCGCCGCCGCAGAAAGAACGGTAGGACATCATGAGCAAGGTCTGGTTCGTGACCGGTTCGTCCCGCGGCCTCGGCCGCAATTTCGTCGAGGCTGCCCTGTCGCGCGGCGACAAGGTGGCCGCGACCGCCCGCAAGACCGAAAGCCTTGATGAGCTGGTCGCCGCCTACGGCGACGCGGTGCTCCCGCTCGAGATGGACGTGACCGACAAGGCCGCCGTCTTCGAGAGCGTCAAGCGGGCCAAGGAACACTTCGGCGGTCTCGACGTCATCGTGAACAACGCAGGCTACGCCCAGGTCGGCGCGATCGAGGAGCTGACCGAGCAGGAACTGCGCGACCAGATGGAGACCAACGTGTTCGGTGCGGTGTGGGTGATCCAGGCCGCGCTGCCCTACCTGCGCGAGCAGGGGGCAGGGCACATCATCCAGTTGTCCTCGGCGGCCGGGCTCATGGCCATGCCGCTCGGCGGCGCATACCACGCCTCCAAGTGGGCCCTCGAAGGCCTGAATGAAACCCTCGCCCAGGAGGTCGCCGACTTCGGCATCAAGGTGACCGTGGTCGAGCCCGCCGGCTTCGCCACCAGGTCCGGCAAGAACCCGGATCCGCTCAACAACGGCCACATGGCCGAGGCCAACCCGATCTACGACGGCCTCCGCCAGCGCCTCGCCGGGTTCGTGGGAAACAAGCCCGCCGGCGACCCGGCCGCCGCGGCCCAGGCACTCCTCAAGATCGTCGATTCCGACAACCCGCCCCTGCGGGTGCTCTTCGGCCAGGGCTTCTACCCGATGCTCCAGCAGGTCTACGCCGACCGGCTCAAGACCTGGGCCGACTGGCAGGACCTTTCGATGGAGGCTCATGGCGAGCTCGATCAAGAGGGTCGATGATCCCCGGTCTGAGCTTCGTGACCTGAGCCGCGTCGTCCTTCTCGGCCCGATACACGCCCTCGGTGGGAGTTCGGCGCTCGATAAGGGTGCTGAACGGGCGCCCCCGGTCCGGGGTCGCGAGCGCATGAGCTGGACGGCTGGCGCTCTCCTGCTCGGCGTTGACCAGGCCGGCCTCATCGACCAGGTGGAACTCGAGATCGCCGGCCACGATCCTGAGGCCGGTCGCGTTCATGGAGAACGCCAGGGCGCCGTGGATACGGGGCCGGCAAGGGCGTCCTGAGCCTGCTCTGTCCGGCGAATCGCAGGATCCAGCATGTGACCCTGGCCGACGTCGCGGCATTCGTCTGGCTCGTCCTGGAGCGGCCCGCCGAACTGCCGGGCCGGACGCTCGAGCTGGCCTCCGAGGAGCCGCGTATCCCGAGGCCGTGGATCTCGCCACGCTGCGCGCCTCCTACCCGCGGATCCCCTGGCGCGACTTCACCAGCTAGGCCGCAAGCAGTGGATCGGAGTTTCCTCGACCAGAGGATATGACCAAGCTCACTCTCGCCAATGGCCCGTCGGCTGTCACATTGCCCCGGCCAATGTCGTCTAGGAGGTGAAGTCGAAACGAGGAGGCGCCCAATGCGCGCGCTGGTGCTGAAACGTCAGTCGTTCCGGTTCGGTCATTGGTCATTCATGTTCGCCGAAGTGGCAATCTGGTCTTTCGTCGTCCTGGTGGTGACCGGACTGTTCCTCATGGTGTTCTTCGACCCCGACATGTCTCCGGTGCTTTACCAGGGTGTGTACACGCCCCTGCGGGGCATTCCGGTCAGCAAGGCATTCGACTCGACGATGCACCTGAGCCTGGAGGTGCGCGGCGGCCTTTTCGTCCGGCAGGTGCATCACTGGGCGGCGCTCGTGTTCGTGGCGGCGGTCGCGCTCCAGCTGTTGCGAGTGTTCCTCACCGGTGCGTTCCGCCGCCCACGCATGCTGCAATGGCTGATCTGGGTCACGCTGCTGCCGCTGGGAATGGCCGCCGGGGAGACCGGCAACATCCTGCCCGACGACATGCTTTCCGGCGGGAGCCTGTGGTTGATCCGGTCGGTTCTCCTGTCGATCCCCGTGGTGGGCTCCTACGCGGTGCAGTTGCTTTTCGGCTCGGAGTTTCCCGGGGAAAGCATCATTCCCATCATGCACTGGGCGCACGTACTGGTGATTCCGGCCGCCGTCGCCGTCCTGCTCGTCGCCCGCGAGTGGCTGGTGCGACGGCACGGACATTCGCGGTTCGCCGCGTCGGTGTCGGGGCGAACGGCCGCACGCCCCCTGATGGCGGGCGCGACGATCGGGGTGCTCGTCATTCTCGGGATGGGCTTTCAGATCGCACCGATCTGGTTGTACGGCCCGGCCGGCCCGGGCCAGATCTCGGCGGGGTCGGTGCCCGATTGGTACATGGGTTTCCTCGACGGCGCTCTGCGGATCATGCCGGGGTGGGAGCTCACCCTCGGGGGATACACGCTCAGCCTCGCGGTCTTGGTTCCCACGCTGGTCGTGCCCGGAGTCTTCTTCACCGTCCTGGCCGGCTACCCCATGGCGGAGCGCCTCATCGTCCGGCGCCTTGCCCGGTACGACGCGCTCGGCCGGCCCAAGACCAAGAGCCGCATGACCAGCGAGTGGACCGGCCCCGTCGTACTCGACCGGCCGCGCGAGGCGCCCGTGAAAACCGGTATCGCAGCCGCCGGCGTCGCCTTCTACGGACTGCTGTGGGCCGCCGCGGCCAACGACCAACTGGCCCACGAGTTCCAGCTCTCGGTGGAGGCTGTAACGATCTTCTTCAGGTTCGCCGTGGTCATCGGCCCGGTCATCGCCTTCTGGGTGACCCACCGGCTCTGCCTGGGTCTACAACTGCAAGATCGGCACAGCAATGAGCATGGACCGGAGAGCGGAGTGATCGTCCGGAGCGCGCAGGGCGGGTTCCACGATCGATCCACCCAAGAAGATCACGAGGGGGAGTTGGCCATCACGGCACCGGTCGACTGATCATTTCAGGCCGCGCAAGGCCGGTACGGTGGTCGCCGGGCCAGTCAGCCGGTCGGCAGTCCGAGTAGGTGGCAGGTCTCGGCGGTGACGGGACTCTCTCGTTGATCAACCGAGAGTGCCCCTGGCACGTGAGCAGGATAATTCGGGCGACGCGGTGTTGCGGCGCTGCCAGGATTGGCGCATGTCCCGCGATCTTCGGCTGCGAGCCACCTTCGACAAAGCGGCTGCCTTCTATCAAGACGCGCGCCCCGACTACCCGGCCGAGCTGTATTCCGACCTGCTTGCGATCACCGGGATTACGCCACCGGCGCACCTGCTCGAAGTCGGATGCGGTCCAGGGAAAGCCACGCTGCCCTTGGCTCGGATCGGCTTCCGGATCACCGCGGTCGAACTCGGAGAGGCGCTGGCGGCGGAGGCCCGGCACCGCCTCGCCGAATTCTCCGACGTCTCGGTGATCTCGTCGTCATTCGAAGGCTGGGAGCCGCCGACAGGGGTCCGCTTCGATCTCGCCTACGCGGCCACGGCCTGGAAATGGGTAGACCCGGAGGTCAAGTACGCGAAAGCAGCCAAGCTGCTCACCCCGGGCGGCCACTTGGCCGTATGGAACGCCGATCACGCAATGCCGGCAGGCTTCGACCCGTTCTTCACCGAGATCCAAAAGGTCTATGAGGAGATCGGCGAAGGCCATGACGGCCCGTGGCCCCCGCCGCCGCCCGAGGACCAACCTGACCCCATGGCCGCCGAGTTCGATGCCTCCGGACACTTCACGGTCGTCGGTACGAAGCTCTACGTATGGGCCCTGCGCTACACGGCAGACGAATACATCGCCCTGCTCGATACGTTCTCCGGTCACATCGCCATGGAGCCGGCCAAGCGCGAACACCTCTACGAGGAGATACGCCGCCGCCTCGCCGCGCGCCCGGGCGGACGACTCACCCGCCACTGGTCGGCCGTACTCACCATCGGCCGACGCCTGTGACGTTGAGGTAAGGGTCGCGACTGGCGCTCAGGCCGCATGCGACATACGTCGCAACTCGGGGTGCTGTGGGACCTGGACGCCCAGAGCATTCAGGACGGCGTACGACGCATGGGAGACCGTCCTGGGCCGGCGGTGCCGCCGTATGCAGCGTGAGAAGGTTGTCCGTCCACAGCGGACGATGAAGGGAAAGGGGAGGACCCGCTCCTTTCCACTCTCAACGTATAGCGCACCGGGGGGCTTGCGGCAAGACCCGGGTCATGCCGCAGAATCGTCGGCCGAGGCGAGAACCTGCGGAAATGGGGTACGCGAAGTGCGTGTGTTGTTGTCGACGTATGGGTCGCGCGGGGACGTCGAACCGCTGGTGGCACTCGCGGTGCGGTTGCGGGAACTCGGTGCGGAGGTGCGGGTGTGCGCGCCGCCGGACGAGGACTTCTCGCAGCGGCTGGCCGGTGTCGGCGTGGCGATGGTGCCCGTCGGCCAGTCGGCGCGCGCGCTGACTACCGGGGCGCCGCCGTCGTCGGCGGACCTGCCCCGGCGCGCGGCCGAGTTGATCGCCAGCCAGTTCGACGCGGTCACCACGGCGGCCGAGGGATGTGACGTGCTGGTGGCGACCGGCATGATGCCGGCCGCGGCTGGCGCGCGGTCGGTGGCCGAGAAACTGGGCATCCGCTCGGTGTCCGTGACCTTCCAGCAGCTCACCCTGCCGTCGCCGTACCACCCGCCGCTGGCGTATCCGGGCCGGCCGTTCCCGCCGGAGGTGACCGACAACCGGGTGCTGTGGGACCTGGACGCCCAGAGCATCAACGCGCTGTTCGGTGAGGCGCTCAACACCAACCGGGCGTCGATCGGCCTGCCACCGGTGGACAACGTCCGCGACTACGTCATCGGCGACCAGCCGTGGCTGGCGACGGACCCGACCCTGGACCCGTGGCAGGAGACGCCGGACCTCGACGTCGTACAGACCGGCGCGTGGATCCTGCCCGACGTTCGCCCGCTCCCGGCCGAGTTGGTGGCGTTCCTGGATGCCGGCACACCACCGGTGTACGTGGGCTTCGGCAGCATGCCCATGCGCGCATCGACGGACGCCGCCCAGGTGGCGATTGAGGCGATCCGGGCGCAGGGCCGCCGCGCACTCGTCGGGCGCGGCTGGGCCGACCTGGCTCTGATCGACGGCCGGGACGACTGCTTCGTCGTCGGCGAGGTCAACCATCAGGCACTGTTCGGCCGGGTGGCCGCTGTCGTACACCACGGCGGCGCGGGCACGACGTCGACGGCCGCCCGGGCCGGCGCGCCTCAGGTGGTGGTACCCCAGGCGGCGGACCAGCCGTACTGGGCCGGCCGGGTGGCCGAGCTGGGAGATCGG
>NZ_JBFAMX010000135.1:0-22406 GCF_040659615.1 Nonomuraea sp. NPDC049784 | reverse complement strand
CGCGCGACCGGCGGCACGCGCCCTCGCCGCTCCTGCGCGAGCTGGTCACCGCCGGGCTGCTGGGCCGCAAGACAGGCCGCGGCTTCTACGGCGACTCACCGCCCAAGGAGCCGGTGAAGTCCAGGCTCGGCACGTTCGAGGTCGTCGGGTCCGAAGGCGACGGGGCCGAGATCGGCTCCGAGGGCGACGGGCTCGTGGAGCGGCTGCGGGCGGCCGGGTTCAAGTCGTCCGGCGACCCCGACGTCGTGCTGCGCCTCGCCGACCGCCCCGTGATCGAGCACGCCGTACGCCTCCCCGACCCCGCCAGGATGGTCGGCGTGCACCTCGTCGGCGACCAGGTGGCCGAGCTCGTCTCGACGGCGCTCACGTCGGAGGACGCCGCGGCCGCCGCCAGGGACCTGGTGAAGATCGCCGGGCTGACGCCGGTGCCGTGCAAGGACAGGGCGGGGTTCGTGGTGGACGCCCTGCTCTTCCCCTACCTGAACGACGCCGTGCGGATGTACGACTCGGGATACGCCTCGATCGAGGACATCGACGCGGCCATGAGGCTGGGCTGCGGCTATCCAGCCGGACCCTTCGAAATGCTGGAGTCCTTCGGCCTGGCCAGGGTCAGAGACGGCCTGAGAGCCCTCTACGCCGAATACCGCGAGCCCGCCTTCGCGCCCGCGCCCCTGCTCGACCAGCTGGTCATCGCCGAAGTGAGCGAGTTCCCACGTCAATGAGCCCCCGCCGCGCCCGCCGTAGGGAGTCCTCCCGCCCCTTCGGCTTCCCCACCGGGCTGGACAAAGTGGAGGAATGGCCCGACGGCGAGTGGAAGGTACGTATGCTCACCGGCGCGTCCTCGACCAAGAACTACCGGTGTCCGGGCTGCGACCAGGAGATCCGCAGCGGCCAGCCGCACCTCGTGGCCTGGCCCAACTGGCCGGGAGGCGACGAAGAACGCCGCCACTGGCACCCGGCCTGCTGGCGTAAGAGACTCGACCGCGGCCCCGGCCGCACTCGCTACTGAAAGGCATCCATAGTGGAGATTCGCGCGGCGACCGTGCTCCCCGCCCGGCGCGAGCCGATCGAACTGCACACGGGCGACGGCCTGGCCCTGGTGGGCGAACTGGCCCTGCCACTCGACCGTCCTCCTGTGGCGACGCTGGTGACCCTGCACCCGCTGCCCACGCACGGCGGGTTCATGGACAGCCACGTCTACAAGAAGGCCGCCAACCGGCTGCCCGCCCTCGCCGACCTGGCCGTGCTGCGCTTCAACACCCGGGGCACCTCCTCCGAGCGCGGCACCTCGGAGGGCACGTTCGACGGGGGCGAGGGGGAGCGGTTCGACGTCGCTGCGGCGCTCGAGTACGCCGAATACCACGACCTGCCGCACGTGTGGGTGGTCGGCTGGTCGTTCGGCACCGAGCTGACGCTGAAGTGGGCACACGACCCGCTGGTGGAGGGTGCCATCCTGCTCTCGCCGCCGCTGCACAGGGCCACGGACGAGGACCTGGACGCCTGGACGAGGTTCGGACGGCCGCTGGTGGCGCTCGTGCCCGAGTTCGACGACTACCTCCGGCCCGACGAGGCCCGTGAGCGGTTCGCGCGGGTGCCGCAGGCCGAGGTCATCGGCGTGGACGGGGCCAAGCATCTGTGGGTGGGTGAGCCGTACGTCCGCATCGCCCTGAACGAGATCGTCAAGCGGGTCAACCCGGCCGCGTGGCCGCTGCCGACGGAGGTCTGAGGCGCTCTGGCGGAAATTTCCGGACTGTTCGCAACTCTGAAGGAAACTTTGAGCAGAATGAGCAAAACTCTAGACCTGCCGCTCGACCAGGGTGAAAATCCGATCGTCAACCGAAGATCGTGGAAACGCCGGGCGGGTGGTCCGTTCCGCGCGTAATCCCAGCTCACCTTGGGCGAGGACGTATGCGGGCATTGCGTGGGTTGGTTGCGGCGGCGTTAGCCTTCACGGTCATTGCGTTACCAGATCCGGCGCCCGCGGAGACACATACCGTCCAGCCGCCGACGGAGACGGACACCGCCCAGCCGTCTGAGGAGTCGGCTCTCACACTCGCCCGCACCGCAGGCAAGCCGGTCGAGGTCGAGTCGCTGCGCAACGAGACCCGCCAGGTCTGGGCCAAGCCCGACGGCACGTTCACCCTGGAGCAGTACGTCCGCCCGGTACGCGTGCGCAAGGCCGACGGCTGGGTGCCCGTGGACACCACGCTCCGCCTGCGCCCCGACGGCGCGGTCGAGCCGGTCGCCACGGCGGCCGGCATGACGTTCTCCGGCGGCGGCACCGCCCCGCTCGCCCGCCTGTCGCGCGGCGCCAAGACCCTGGAGCTCGGCTGGCAGGGCACCCTGCCCAAGCCCACCCTGAACGGCGACACCGCCACCTACCCCGAGGTCATGCCGGGTGTCGACCTCCAGGTCACCGCGGACGTGGATGGCTTCTCGCATCTCCTGGTGGTCAAGTCGCGGGAGGCGGCGGCGAACCTGACCGAGCTCGCCTACCCGCTCACCACCGCGGGCCTGTCGCTGAAGCCGGACGCGGCAGGCAACCTGGAGGCCCTCGACAACGGCGGCGGCACGATCTTCATCGCGCCCACGCCGAAGATGTGGGACTCGGAGGGGATCACGAGCCCGCAGGCGCTCAAGGAAGGCCGCTCTCCGGAGGCCAAGCAGGCCACGATGGGCGTGGAACTGGCGGGCAGGCAGCTCCGGCTGAAGCCGGACAGGAAGATGCTGGCGGATCCGAAGACCAAGTTCCCCGTCTACCTGGACCCGTACTTCTCGGCCTCGCGCGGCTCGTGGACGGCGGTCTGGAAAAACTGGCCCAACTCCAACTACCTCAACTCCAGCGACGTCGCCCGCGTCGGCCACATCAGCTCCACCCAGACGAACCGCTCGTTCTTCCAGATGGCCACCGGCTCCACCATCCACGGCAAGCAGATCATCAAGGCGACGCTGCGTACGTATGAGACGTGGTCGTACTCGTGCGACGCCCGCAAGGTGGAGGCCTGGGGGACCGGCGCGATCAGCAAGAGCACCACCTGGAACAACCCGCCGGCGAAGACCAGGTTGCTCTCCACGGTGAACGTGGCCAAGGGCTATGGCACGGGGTCCTGCGCGCCCGGCGGTGTGGAGTTCGACGTCACGTCGTGGGCCGCCGACGCCGCCGCCAAGAAATGGTCCACCATGACCATCGGGCTCTACGCCACCAGCGAGACCGACTACTGGGCCTGGAAGAAGTTCAAGAACAACCCGGTCGCCGTCATCGAGTACAACTCGATCCCGACCGACCCGGTGGCCGCGGACACGTGGTCGGACCCCGGCGGCGCCTGCGTAACCGGCGAGGGGCGGCCGGTCATCAGCACGGCCACGCCGAAGTTGTGGGCCAAGCTGAAGGACGCCGACAACTCGGTCAAGGGCCACTTCGAGTGGTACAACGCCGCCGGGACGAAGACCGGCGAGTACATCACCGGGACGGGCTCGTCCGGCTCCGCCTACTACGCGACGATTCCGACCAGCCTGTACGCCGACGGCGCGCTCATCCGCTGGCACGTACGCGCTGAGGACGGCAAGGCCACCAGCGCCTGGAGCCCCTGGTGCGAGGCCACCGTGGACGCCACGGCCCCCGGCAGGGAACCGGTCGTGACCTCGCCCGAGTACTCCGAGGACGCCTGGAGCGACGGTGTCGGCCTGGCAGGCACGTTCACCTTCGACCCCAACGGCGTCACCGACGTGGCCGCGTACCTCTACGGGCTCGACACCACGCCCAAGACGGAGGTCGCACCCGGCGCGGACGGCAAGGCCACGATCGCGCTCACGCCCAGCCATGACGGCCCCAACGTCCTGTCGGTCCGGAGCAAGGACCGCGCGGGCCAGCTCGGCCCGATCCGCACGTACGTCTTCAACGTCAACGGGGGCAAGGGCCCCAGCGGCCACTGGGCGCTGGACGAGGGCCAGGGCACCGCGGCCGCCGACGCCGCGAACGCCCACCCCGCGACCCTCTACGGGGCCACGTGGACGACCGGCAGGACCGGCATGGGGCTGCGCCTGGCCAACGCGTACGCGCAGACTTCCGGCCCCATAACCGACACCAGCCGCAACTTCACCGTCACCGCCTGGGCCCGCCTGGCGGGCAACGGCGCCACCGCCACCGTCGTCACCCAGGAAGGCGCGAGGACAGGCGGCTTCGCGCTCCAATACTCCAAGCCCGACGACCGCTGGGCGCTGACCCGTGCGGGCACGGACGCCGATGGCGCCACGACCGTCCGCGCCCTCTCCGCGGCCGCCCCGAGGCTCAACGAGTGGACCCACCTGGCCGGCGTCTACGACTCCGCGGCGGGCCGGCTCTCGCTCTACGTCAACGGCAAGCTGGAGTCCTCGGTCGCCTTCACCCAGCCGTGGAACGCCACCGGGCCGCTCACCATCGGCCGGGGCAAGGTCAACGGCGCCGCGGCGGAGTACTGGCCGGGCGATGTGGACGAGGTCCGGGTCTACGGCCGGGCGATGTTCGCCGACGAGGTCGCCGACCTGGTCAACAGCGCCGCCACGCTGGTCGGCCACTGGAAGCTGGACGAGGAGTCCGGCACGTCGGCCGCCGACTCCTCGGGCCGGGCCACGGCCGCGACGCTGGCCGGGGGCGCGTCGTGGACCGCCGGCTGGCTGGACGGCGCGCTCGCGCTCGACGGCGTCAACGGCTACGCCCAGACCACAGCCGCCCCCGTCAACACCAAGTCGAGCTTCACCGTCGCCGCCTGGACCCAGCTCGACTACGTGCCGACCGCCGACACCGCGGCCGTGGCACAGCCGGGCAGCAGGACAGCCGGGTTCCAGCTCGGCTTCGACAAGGAACAGGGGCGGTGGACCCTCGGCATGCGCGCCGCCGACACCGACACGGCCGCTCTCGTACGCACGCGCTCCGACGCCATCCCCAACGCGCTGGAGTGGACGCACATCGCCGGCGTCTACGACGCGCTGGCCGGCGAGCTGCGCATCTACGTCAACGGTCAGCTCTCCACCACCACCATCACCGACCACGTCAGCGCGTGGAACGCCACCGGCCCGCTGCAGCTGGGCCGGACCAAGACCGCGGGCGCCTTCACCGGCTACTGGCCAGGAACCGTGGACGACGTCCGGACCTATGACGGCGTACTGAGCGCCGAGCAGATCGCCCAACTAGCCGCCCAGTAATTCCCAGCACCTTCAGCCACCCAGTAAGTCCCGATCAGCACCCCGACTGGGAGAGGTTCATGGACCTGCCGAGTGAGTTAGACCTGCCCGAATCCCGCTGGAACCGAGCTCACCAACCCGACGAACCCGACAATCCCGACCCTTACTGGAACCGTTTCCTGGAACCCAAGCCCGAGTCGTCCTGGCCCCGCAGGCTCGCGGCAGTGGTCTCCATCGCCCTCGTCGTCCCCCTCACGTACGCCATGCCCGCCGAGGCCGCGCCCCGATCGGCGCCCTCGGTGCAGAACGAGAAGCCGGTCAAGGGCACGAGCGTCCCGGTCCTGCCCCCGCTGGCCGATCCCGTCGAGAAACAGGCGTGGAAGGCGCCACCAGGCGTCACCTGGCCCAAACCCCAGGCGGCGGAGCTGGGCGGCACCGGGGCGAGCACCCTGGCGGCGACCGGCTTCCCCGTGAAGCTGGCCCCGCAGACGGGCGCCGCCGCCAAGGCCGAGACTTCCGACCCCGTACACGTCGAGCTCCTCGACTCCAAGCTGCTCGGCCTCGCGATGCGCGTATCGCCCGGCCAGGGAGCGAGCCTCAAGGCCGCGTCCGGCAAGAAGACCCGCCTGCAGATCGACTACTCCGGCTTCCGCTACGCCTACGGCGGCGACTACGGCGCCCGGCTCCGTGTGGTCAAGCTGGAGGACTGCGCGCTGACCGCGACCGACGGCTGCGCCGCGCCCCAGCCGGTCAAGAGTGAGAACGACACTAAGGCGGGCACGCTGACCGCCGAGTTCGAGTCGGCCGGCCTGTACGCGGTCACGGCCGCCGCCTCAGGCCCGTCCGGTGACCACGCCGCCACCTCACTCGCGCCGTCGGCGAGCTGGAGCGTCGGAGCCCAGTCCGGTGACTTCAACTGGGACTACGACCTGCGCACTCCTCCCGCGCTGGGTGGCGACGAGCCGGAGTTGTCGATCGACTACTCCTCCCAGAGCGTGGACGGCCGCACCGCCTCCACCAACAACCAGCCGTCCTGGGTCGGTGAGGGCTTCGAGCTGAACCCCAGCGGCTACATCGAGCGCCGCTACAAGTCCTGCATGATCGACGGCAAGAAGACCGGCGACCTGTGCTGGGACGGGGAGAACGTCACCCTGTCGCTCGGCAACTCGGCCGTCGAGCTGGTGAAGGACGCCACGACCAAGCAGTGGCGGCCCAAGCGCGACGACGGCACCCGGATCGAGTACCTCACCGGGGCCACCAACGGCGACAACAACGGCGAGTACTGGCGCGTCACCGGCGCCGACGGCACCCAGTACACCTTCGGCCTGAACCGCCTGCCCGGCTGGGTCACCGGCAAGCCGGAGACGAAGTCGGTGCAGACGGTGCCGGTGTTCGGCAACAACAGCGGCGAGCCCTGCTACTCCAGCACCCCGGCCAACGCCTGGTGCCAGCAGGCCTACCGGTGGAACCTCGACTACGCGGTGGACACCCACGGCAACGCCACCACGTACTGGTACGCGCAGGAGAAGAACTACTACGGCCGCAACATGAAGCCCGAACTGGGCACCGTGTACGACCGCGCGGGCTATCTCACCCGCATCGACTACGGCTACCTGCAGAACGAGCTGTTCACCAAGGCTCCCGCCGCCCGCGTCGTCTTCGACGTGGCCGAGCGCTGCCTGCCCAGCGGCACCATCACCTGCGCCGCCGACCAGCTCAAGAAGGAGACCGCCAGCAGCTGGCCGGACGTCCCGTTCGACCAGATCTGTGACTCCGGCGTGACGTGCACCGACCGGCTGGCGCCGACGTTCTTCACGCGCAAGCGCCTGGCCAAGGTCACCACGCAGATCCTCAACACCGACCCGGCCAAGTGTGCGGGCGCGCAGTACTGCGCGGTCGACTCCTGGACGCTGACGCACCAGTTCCCCGCCTCGGGCGACGGCATGAGCCCGGCGCTGTGGCTGGCGTCGATCCAGCAGAGTGGTCACGTGGGCGGCACGATCACGCTGCCCAAGGTCACGTTCACCGGTGTCCAGCTCCCCAACCGGGTGGATGCCAACGAGGGCCGCGCCCCGCTGGTCAAGTGGCGCGTGCAGGCCGTGAACAACGAGTCCGGCGGCGAGCTGCGCGTCAACTACTCCGCGGCCGACTGCAAGCCCGGTGACGTTCCCGCCCCCGACAAGAACACCAGGCGCTGCTTCCCGCAGCGCTGGTCACCGCCGAACGAGGCCGAGGTCAACGACTGGTTCCACAAGTACGTGGTCACGCAGACGGTCGAGGTGGACCGCGTCGGCGGCGCCCCTAACGTCGTCACCGACTACGAGTACCTCGACGGAACCGCCTGGCGCTACGCCGAGAACGCCCTGGTCAAGCCCGAGCACCGCACGTGGTCCGACTTCCGGGGCTACGGCCGGGTCCGGGTGCGCCAGGGCGACGGCCAGGACACCAAGCGCACGCTGACGGAGTTCAGGTACTTCCGCGGCATGCATGGTGACAAGCAGGCCGACGGCTCCAAGCGCAGCGCGCAGGTCACGGACTCCGAGGGCGTCAAGCTCGATGACCTCGACCAGTTGGCGGGCTTCGAGCGCGAGGAGCTCCTCTACGACGGCGACGGCGGGGCCATCCTGACCGCCACGCTGGAGGAGCCCTGGTCGGTCAAGACCGCCGAGTCCACGGACGACGGCATCACCAAGGCCGCGTACGTGGTCGAGCCCAAGTCCATGGTCACCCGCACCGCGCTGGACGGAGGCAAGTGGCGGCGTACCGGCGAGGAGCGCGCGTACGACACCAAGGGCCTGCTCACCCAGGTGGAGGAGAAGGGCGACCTGGCCACGACCGACGACGACCAGTGCACCCGCTACACCTACGCCCGCAACGACACGAGCTGGATGCTCGACTACACGAGCCGGATCCAGAAGGTCGCCGCCGGCTGCGGCACCTCCGTGTCCACGCTGGCCGCCGGTGAGGTCATCTCCGACGAGAAGGTCCAGTACGACAACAAGGCGTACGGCCAGGCGCCGACCAAGGGCGACGTGACCACGGTCGAGCACACCGTCTCTGGGGACGGCGCGACGATCGTGGAGAGCACCCACACCTACGACGCCTACGGCCGCGAGACCAGCGAGACCGACGCGCTCGGCACCAAGTCCACCACCACCTACACCCCGACGGCGGGCGCGCCCCCGACCGAGATCAAGGAGACCAACCAGCTGGGCCACGTCGAGCGCACCCTGCTCGAACCGGCCTGGGGAGAGCCGTACGCCGAGGTCGACGCGAACAACCGCCGCATCGACATGGAGTACGACGCGCTCGGCCGCCTGGTCAAGGTCTGGCAGCCCGACCGCAGCAAGGCGGCCAATCAGTCGCCCAGCACCGAGTACGCCTACTCGATGCGCACCGACGGTCCCAGCTTCGTCACCACGAAGACGCTGAACGCGGACGGCACCTACAGCGCCAGCCACGAGCTGTACGACGGCCTGATGCGCAAGCGCCAGACGCAGGAGCCCGCGCCCCGCGACGAGCAGACGCAGGACCCGGCGCTGCGTGACGGGCGCACGATCACCGACACCATCTACAACTCGCTCGGCGAGGCGGCCAAGTCCAACACCGGCTACTTCGCCACCGGGACGCCCTCCACCGACCTGCTCGCCGTGGCCGACGCGGACGTGCCCAACCAGGTCGCGGTGACCTTCGACGGCACCGGAGACGTCAACGCCCAGATCCTCAAGTCGAAGGGACAGGAGAAGTACCGGGTCAGCACCACGCAGCAGGGCGACCGGATCCACGTGACGCCGCCGCCCGGAGGAACCGCCACGACCCGCATCGGCGACGCCGAGGACCGGCTCATCGAGCTGCGCCAGTACAAGGGCGCCACCCCGACGGGCGAGTACGAGTCCACCAAGTACGCCTACGACCAGGCCGGACGGCTGTCCACGGTGACCGACGCGGCGGGCAACGTGTGGCGCCACCACTACGACATGCGCGGCCGCGAGATCAAGATGGAGGACCCCGACAAGGGCGTCACCACGATGACGTACAACGACGCCGACGAGCTGGTCAGCACCACTGACTCGCGCGGCAAGACGTTGTACTACGTCTACGACATTCTGGGCCGCAAGAAGGAGCTGCGCGAGGGCTCCGAGACCGGTGCGCTGCTCGCCGAGTGGCAGTACGACGCGCTGGCCAAGGGCCACATGAACGCCAGCATCCGCTACGTGGGCGGGCAGGCGTACAAGGCGGAGATCAACGCCATCGACACCGACTACCGCACGCTGCGCGAGACCGTCACCATCCCCGAGCGGGAGGGCAAGCTGGCGGGCTCGTACCAGCTCAACACCCGCTACACGATCGACGACCAGGTCCAGTCCGTCAGCTTCCCGGCCGCGGGCGGCCTGGCGGACGAGCAGGTCGTCTACACCTACGACGAGCTCAGCCAGCCGACCAAGGTCAGCGGTTTGTCCACGTACGTGACCGCGACCCGCTACTCCAAGCTGGGCGAGACCCTGCAGACGGAGCTGAGCACCGGAGGGAAGAAGACCTGGCTCACCTACACCCATGACGAGGCCACCCGCAGGCTGTCCAGGATGCGGGTGGACAGGGAGGGCGCCACGGCGACCGACCTGGACCTCAACTACAGCTACGACGCGGTCGGCAACATCACCAAGATCGCCGACAAGGGCGCGAGCGGCCAGGACACGCAGTGCTTCAAGTACGACCACCTGCGCCGCATGACCTCGGCCTGGACGGCCACCGACGACTGCGCCGCCGGCACCCCGCAGTCGGACAAGATCGGCGGCGTGGCCCCCTACGCGGTCAGCTACGAGTACGACGCCACAGGCAACCGGACCAAGGAGATCAAGCACGCCTGGGGCGGCGCGGGTGAGACCACCCGTTCCTCCACCTACCCGGCGGCGGGCGGCAAGCAGCCGCACGCGCTGCAGACCGTCGGGTCAGACCTCTTCGAGTACGACGCCGCGGGCAACACCACCAGGCGCAAGGTCGGCACCTCCGACCAGAGCCTGGTCTGGGACGCCGAGGGCAACCTGGAGTCGGTGACGGAGGCGGGCAAGACGACGTCCTTCGTGTACAACGCGGAGGGCGACCGGCTGATCCGCAAGACGCCGACCGACGCCACGCTCTACATCGACGACATGGAGCTGCGCTTCGACTTCGCCAAGGACGTCGTCGAGCAGACCCGCTACTACACCATCGGCGGCGAGCCCATTGCGGTGCGCACGCCGGACAACCAGGTCTACTTCCTGGTCAACGACCACCAGGGCACCGCTCAGGCGGCGGTGAACGCCGGGACCGGTGAGCTGGCCGTACGGAGGACGACGCCGTTCGGCGAGAACCGGGGATCGCCACCGGCGTTCTGGCCGGGGCAGCGCGGATTCGTGGGAGGCACGCAGGATTCCACGACCGGGCTGGTCCACCTCGGGGCCCGCGAGTACGACCCCAAGAACGGGCGCTTCCTGTCGGTCGACCCCGTCATGGAGGAGCAGAACCCGCAGCAGCTCAACGCCTACGCCTACGCCAACAACAGCCCCGTCACCATGAGCGACCCCGACGGGCAGCTGTTCTGGTTCGTCGCCGCCATCGCGGTCAGGGTCGCGGCGCAGATCATCGCCAGGAGGCTGGCGATGGCCGCCGCCAGGCGGGCCGCCATCGCGGCGGCGCGTGCCGCGGCGAGGAGGGCCGCCCTCGCGGCGGCGCGGCGCCGGGCACTGGCGGAGGCCAGGAGAAGGGCCGCGGCCGAGGCCAAGAAGCGGGCCCTGGAAGCGGCGCGGAAGAAGGCCGCGGCCGCGGCCAGGAAGAAGCTCCAGGAACAGGCCAAGAAGAGGGCAGCCGAGAGGGCCAGGAAGGCGGCGACGGCACGGGCACAGCGGCGGGCCGCGGCCGCGGCGAGAAGAGAGGCGAGGAGAAAGGCCGCTGAGGCGGCGGCGAAGCGCCGGGCCGCAGCGGCGGCCAGGACGCGCAACAGGCGGGCCGGCCGGCTCCCCAGCGGGATCCAGCGGGCACGGCAGCGTCCGGCGCAGCGGCCGACCAGCCACAGGGCGCAGCAGCGGCAGGCGCCCCCCAGGGACAGCCGGCAGCCGATGCAGCCACGGCCGAGCCAGATCTACCGCAACGACGGCTCGACCCAGCCAACCCAGTCCTACACCGTCTACCGCGATGGCCGGATGTATCCGGACGGACCGCCGCCTGCGGCCAGGCCCGGTGGCTCCGGCCAGGGTGAGCGGCAGATCTTCCGGCCGGAGAAGATCGAACCCGAGAACACGAGGACGGGCACGATCGCCGAAACCGCCTTCAAGGTCAACAATTACCTGGACAAGAGCGGACTGGCGGACGCACTCGACATCATCATCTGGGGCTTGGGAGGTTAGCCCCTACTGACCGGACACCGGCGCGGGACCCTCACGGGTTCCGCGCCGGTGGCGTTTTCGGGTGCCATGTCCCTAGAATCTTGTTCGGTAATGATTTGAGGAGGCAGTGTGGGCGCGTTCGATCTCAGTGGGAAGCAGGCTCTGGTCACCGGGGCGTCGAAGGGGATCGGGCGGGCCATCGCGCTCGCGTACGCCGAGGCGGGGGCCGACGTGGCGCTCGTGTCCCGGTCAGCCGAGACCCTGGCCGAAGTGGGCAAGGAAGTCGAGGCGCTGGGCAGGCGCGCGGTCGTCATCCCCGCCGACCTCACCGACCGCGACGCCGCGGCCGGGGCCGTGACGGCGGCGATCGACGGGCTCGGGCACCTCGACATCGTCGTCAACAACGCGGGCGGCTCGAACTTCCTGGTCGAGTTCAAGGACCTGCGGCTGTCGGGGTGGGACAAGCTGATGCGGCTCAACCTCGACTCGGCCATGACCGTCTGCCACACGGTCGCCCCCCACCTGCTGGAGCGGGGCGAGGGCACGGTCATCAACGTGGCCTCCGTGGCGGCGCTCGGCGCGCCCTTCCTGGCGCCCTACGCCGCCGCCAAGGCGGGGCTGGTGGCGTTGACGAAGACGCTGGCCGTGGAGTGGGCCCAGTCCGGGGTACGGGTCAACGCCCTGTGCCCTGGATGGACGGCCACAGACCTCAACCGCAACCTCTGGGAGGACGAGACCTCCGGGGCCGCAACGGTCGCCAGTGTGCCCATGCGGCGCTGGGGGACGGTGGAGGAGATGGCTCAGCCGGCCGTGTTCCTGGCCAGCTCGGCTTCGGCGTACATGACGGGTCAGGTGCTGTTCGTGGACGGCGGCGCCACGGCCATCTGAGCCGCCGCACCACGAAGTGACCGCGTGCGTCGGGGACGGGTTCCCGCCGTCGCTGTCACCGCGGGGTGCACCAGCCCATTGCCTGGATTGTGCGCAGGAATTATTCACCAGGCAATGTCAGGATTATGGCGGACATTGGCGGAGTGCCGCCTTTATGGCTGCTTTTTACGGAAGCGGTCGGCGTTATCGGTGATATCGGCATACGACATTGAGTGCTTGCCGCCGTGAACCGGGTTACCGTGTGGTCCGTGCAGCTCTACACGAGATCGTCCGGGACCGGGCTCCCGGTTGTGCTGCTTCACGCGTTCCCGCTGTCGTCGGCCATGTGGCTGGCCCAGCGGGAGGGGCTGGCCAAGGCCTGCCGGGTCATCACGCCCGACCTGCGCGGCTTCGGCGGTTCGCGGCTGGGCGACGACGACCCGTCCATCGACCTGATGGCCGACGACGTCGCCGGGCTGCTCGACGATGAGGGCATCGACAGGGCGGTGGTCGGCGGGCTGTCCATGGGCGGCTACGTGACCATGGCGTTCTGCCGGCGGCACCCCGACCGAGTGCTCGGCGTGATCCTGGCCGACACGAAGGCCGGCGCGGACCCGCCCGCGGCGAGGGACAACAGGGAACGCATCGCCCAGGCCGCGCTGTCCGACGGAAGCGGGGTGCTGGTCGACGAGGTGCTTCCCGGGCTCATCGGGCCGACGACCAAGGAGCGGCGGGCCATGGTGTTCGGGCGGGTCAAGGGGCTGGTGCAGTCCGCGCCGCCGGGCGCCGTCGCCTGGGCGCAACGCGCCATGGCCGCCCGGACCGACTCGTTCGACACGCTGAGCGCGCTGAAAGTGCCGCTGCTTGTCGTGGTGGGGGAGGAGGACGAGCTGTCGCCGCCTCCCGACGCCGAGGCGATGGCGCGGGCCGTACCCGATGGGCGACTTGAGATCATCCCTAAGGCGGGCCATCTGAGCGCGGTCGAGCAGCCCGAGGCGTTCAACGCGGCGGTGGCGGAGTTCCTCAGGACCGAGCTCGGCGGCTCCCAGCGCTGACGTCTTCTGGCGCGCGCCGTCGCCTTGTCGAGTGGCCTCAGTCGAAGCGTGCCGGGTTGCGGGGCACGGTCGGGGCAAGACGCCCCCTCGCTCCAACGGGCCTCAGACGCCGTCTTGGCGCGGCACCACGACCTCGCGGATGATCAGCGCGATCGCCGCGGCCACCGGGATGGCCAGCAGGGCGCCGACGATGCCCAGCAGCGCGCCGCCGAACAGCGCGGCGATCACCGTCACGGCCGGCGCCACGTCCACCGAGCGCTTCATCACCCTCGGGTAGATGAAGTAGTTCTCGACCTGCTGGTAGACGATGAAGAAGATCGCGCAGGCGATCCCGGCGGGCACCGACTGCAGGAACGCGACGCCGGTCACGAGCACCGCGCCGATCGTGGCGCCCACCAGCGGGATCAGGTCCGTCAGCGCAACGACCAGGGCGAGCGCGAGTGCGTACTGGACGCCTGCGACGGACAGGAAGATCCAGGACAGGACGCCCGCGATGATCGAGATCAGCACGTTGCCCGCGACGTACCCGCCGATGCCGGTGAGGATCTCCTCGCTGATCGCCCGCGTCCGCGCCCTCCGGGAGGACGGCACGAGCTTGAGCAGGTACTCCTTGATCGTGTGCAGCGAGCCGAGGAAGTAGAGCATGAGCACCAGCAGCGTCACCGTGGTGTACACGCCGTTCAGCACCACAAGCCCCGCGCCCATGATCCCGCTGGCCAGCGACGGCCCCAGCGTGGTCGTCACGAACGTCTTGAGCTGCGCCAATATCTGGTAGTCGGCGTCGAGCTGGTGCAGCGTGGGGTTCTTGCCGAGCTCCGTGACGTAGTCGGGCACCGCCGCGACGAACTCCGTCAGCTGCTGGCTCACCGGCGGCACCACGGCCAGGCCGAACAGCGCGAACGCCACGATGACCCCGGCGAACACGATCGAGATCGCGCCCCGCCGGGCCAGGCCGCGCCGCTGGAGAGCCTCGACGGCCGGGTTCAGGCCGACGGCCAGGAACATCGCCACCACGATCAGGATGATCGTACTCAGTGACTGGACGACCATCTGGGCGATCGCGATCGCCGTGAGCACCCCGAGCCCGCCGACCAGCCCGAACAGGAAGGGGCCCCGGGCAAGCGGCTTTCCGGGCAGCCCGTACGGCTGCGCGGCGTCGTCGCTCTCCTGAGCCCGTGCTGCTTCCTTCTCCGCGGTCTTCGGTGGCTCTGCGGTGGTTGTGGGCTCGGTATCCGCGGACAAGGTGACTCCCAGGGAAGGTCGGCGGCAAACCCGTACAACTTATACAAGCTGATGGCAAAGAGAGAGCCTAGCGACCATCGGATCGCCAGGCTCTCTCCAACCTGCTATTCAGCCCCCGTGTGCAGCCCCATAGGCGGCCCGGCGGCTACTCCTGCCACCATTCGGCGTCGTCCTCGGCCTTGGTCTCGACCTTGGGAGCGGGCGCCGGGGCCGGGGCCTCGACGACGGCGGGCGCGGCGAGCGCGGGCTTCGGCGGGGCGGCCGTGACCGCGGGCTCCGGCTCCATGCCCGGCAGAGCGGCGCCACCGAGCAGCTGGCGCAGCTGGGCCAGGTGGCTGGTGATGCTGTCGCGCTGGCGGGTGAGCTCGTCGACCTGGCGCTGCATCGCCGTGCGGGTGCGCTCGGCCTCGTTCTTGGCCTCGGTGACGATCGTCTCGGCGCTCGACTTGGCGTCGGCCGCTACCGTCTCCGCGCTCTTGCGGGCGTTCGCGACGAGCTGCTTGGCGTGCAGGTCGGCCTCGCGGCGGGTCTGCTCGGCCTGCTGGGTGGCCTTCGTGGCCCGCGACTCGGCGGTGGCGGCCCGCTGCTCGGCCTCGGCGACCAGCTTCTGCGTGGCGGCCTGCGCCGTGGCGTGGCGCTCGGCCTCCTGGCGCTCGGCCTCCTCCCGGCGGGAAGCGAGCTGGATCTCGAACTCGGCCTCGTCCTGCGCCCGCTTGGCCTCGGACTCCTCCAGCACCCGCTGGGCCTGCGCGCGCATCTCGTCGGCCTGGCGCTTGGCGGTGGTGAGCACCTCGTCGCGCTCGCGCTTGGTCGAGGCCCGTAGCTGGGCGACCTCACGCTCGGTGGTGGTGCGCAGCTTGGCGATCTCGCGCTCGGCGTCGGCCCGCTTCTCCGCCACCT
Organism: Nonomuraea sp. NPDC049784; assembly: GCF_040659615.1. NCBI lineage: Bacteria > Bacillati > Actinomycetota > Actinomycetes > Streptosporangiales > Streptosporangiaceae > Nonomuraea > Nonomuraea sp. NPDC049784. Next base: position 6,820 of record NZ_JBFAMX010000135.1, on the reverse strand, counting down.
CGTGGTCGGCCGTGGCCCGCAGCTTGGCGACCTCACGCTCGGTGGTGTTGGTCAGCTCATCGGCCTCCCGGCGGGCCGTGGAGCGGATCTCTTCGGCGTCCCGCTCGGCGGCGGTCCGCATCTCGTCGCTCTCGCGCGTGGCCTGGGCGCGCTTCTCGGCGGCCTCGGCCTCGGCGGCGGCACGCATGTCGGCGGCCTCGACCTTGGCGGCGGCCTTGATCTCGTTGGCCTCGGACCTGGCGGCCTGCACGAGCTCGGTGGCCTGCTCCTCGGCCAGGCGGAGCAGCTGCTCGATGCGGGCGCCGAGGCCGGAGTAGGTCGGCCGCTCCTGCTCCTGCAGCTGGCGCTGGGAGTCGGACAGATCGCGCTGCAGGCCCGTGACCTGCTCGCGGGCCTGACGTAGCTCCCCGTCGAGCTGCTTCAGGTGATCGTGGACCTGATGCCGGTCATAACCACGAAGCACCACGTCGAACTCGCGTGCTGGGGCGTCTTCGAAGAAGTTGTTGAGCTGGGCGTCGATGTCGGACTGCATGGAGGCTCGATCCTGGGTTGTCGAGACGGCTACACGGGCCGGACGGGGGGTTCGGGGCATCCGATCCAGGAGCCTGTGCCTCGCGGCAGGCTCCATGTCCGGTGGAAGGTCAAGCGTACTCCGCTGGTGCCACCGGCGAAGCCCCGTCCAACTTTCTGCGTGACTAGTTACATTTGCGCGATTTGTGCCTTTTCTAGCGCTTGGCCGCCTGGACCAACTCCGTCAGCATCCCGCCCACGTCCTTGGGGTGCAGGAACGCGATCTGCGAGTCCATCGACCCGTGTCTTGGACGCTCGTCCAGCAGCCTCACACCCTTCTCGCTGATCTTAGCCATCGCGTCGGTGATGTCGGGCACGCCGAATGCCACGTGGTGGACGCCCTCGCCCCGCTTCGCGAGGAATTTTCCCACAGGGGAGTCGTCGGAGAGAGGCTCTAGGAGCTGAATGTAGGAGCCCCCACCTTCGCCGTCGGCAATGTGCAGCATGGCTTCTTTCACGCCTTGCTCCTCGTTCACCTCCCGTGCCACGACGGTCAGCTTGAACGTCTCCGAGAAGAACGCGATCTTCTCTTCGAGGTCCCTGCACGCGATCCCGATGTGGTCGATCCGCATGAACATGTGTGGTCCGCCTCCATAGCGAGCGTGCGACTACTCGTGGGTATGGTGTCAAAGAACCCGACGCGAGCGTAGGAGGCCGTTGTCATGTCCAGTTCCGTCATCGTGGCCGGAGCTCGTACTCCCATCGGCAAACTCCTGGGATCCCTGTCCGGGCTGCCGGCCGTGGAGCTCGGAGGCATCGCCATCAAGGCGGCCCTGGAGCGCGCCGGCGTGGCGCCGGAAGCCGTCGAGTACGTCATCATGGGCCAGGTGCTCCAGGCGGGCGCGGGCCAGATCCCCTCCCGCCAGGCCGCCGTCAAGGCGGGCATCCCGATGACCGTCCCCTCCATCACCATCAACAAGGTGTGCCTGTCGGGCCTCGACGCCATCGCGCTGGCAGACCAGCTCATCCGCGCGGGCGAGTTCGACATCGTGGTGGCCGGCGGCATGGAGTCCATGACCAACGCCCCCCACCTCCTGCCTGGCCTCCGCAAGGGCGTCAAGTACGGCGGCTCGGAAGTCGTGGACTCGATGGCCCACGACGGTCTGTTCTGCGCGTTCGACCAGTGCGCGATGGGCGAGTCGACGGAGCGCTACAACGCTCGCCTCGGCATCGGCCGCGAGGAGCAGGACGCCCTGTCGGCCCGCTCCCACCAGCTGGCCGCGGCCGCCATCAAGAACGGCGTCTTCGAGGACGAGATCGTCCCTGTGGAGATCCCGCAGCGCCGCGGCGAGCCACTGATCGTCCGCGAGGACGAGGGCGTACGCGGTGACACCACCCCGGAGACCCTCGCCAGGCTCCGTCCCGCCTTCGCGGCGGACGGGACCATCACGGCGGGCTCGGCCTCGCAGATCTCCGACGGGGCGTGCGCCGTCGTGGTCATGTCGAAGTCCAAGGCGGAAGAGCTGGGCCTGGAGTGGCTGGCCGAGATCGGCAGGCACGGCAACGTGGCGGGCCCCGACGCGTCCCTGCAGTCCCAGCCGGCGAACGCCATCAAGCAGGCGATGGCCAAGCAGGGCGTGACGGCCGGCGACCTGGACCTGGTGGAGATCAACGAGGCCTTCGCCAGCGTGGTCCTGCAGTCCGTCAAGGAGCTGGACGTCCCCCTGGACAAGGTGAACGTCAACGGGGGCGGCATAGCCCTGGGCCACCCGATCGGGGCGTCCGGCGCGAGGATCGTGCTGACGCTGGCGTACGAGCTGAAGCGGAGGGGTGGCGGCCTGGGCGCCGCGGGCCTGTGCGGCGGCGGCGGCCAGGGCGACGCCCTGCTCATCACCGTCCCCAAGCCGTAGGGGTCTCGCCGTATGGCGAAGGTCTTGGTCACCGGGATGTCGGGCACGGGCAAGTCGACCGCGCTCGAGGTCCTGGCCGCGCGCGGGCACAGGACCGTCGACACCGACACCGACGAATGGAGCCACTGGGTGACGGCGCCTGACGGGTCGCCGGACTGGGTGTGGCGTGAGGACGCGATGGCGGCGCTGCTCGACGGGCACCGCGAGGGCAGCCTGTTCGTGGCGGGCTGCAAGTCGAACCAGGGCCGGTTCTACGCGCGGTTCGATCACGTCGTGCTGCTGAGCGCGCCCGCCGGCGTGATGCTGGCCAGGATCGCCGCACGGACCAACAACCCCTTCGGCAAGCGCCCCGAGGAGCGAGAGGCCATCCTGAGCGACCTGGCCCTCGTGGAGCCGCTGTTGCGGGCCACGGCGACACATGAAATCGACGCCTCCGCGCCACTCGACAGGGTCGTACGGCAACTGGAGGCCCTTACACAGCGCGTTGCCCCGGTCCGACCAGGAATGGACCGGGGCAACGCGACGAAGGCGTCATGAACCCGTGACGCCGCCCCCCTACGGGGGCTGTTCAACCCGGCCGCGAGGGAGGTTGCGGCCGGGCTGCTTGTGGGCGGTCATGAGGACAGGAACTTGGCGAGGACCGAGCGGTGGCGCCGCTCCGACCGCAGGCTCTTCCGGGCCTCACGTACGCGCCGCTCCTCGGCGGCCGCCCGCCGGAGTTCGGAGGCTTGGTACTGCATCACGGTGTATTCGAGTTCGGCGTTCATGGGCGTGCCCCTTGTGTTCGTGCTCCTTGTTCCCTGCACTCTTAAGACTCCTCCTAAGGCCCTCCCGGACACATCGGACGGATGCCTTATCTCCGGACGTATAGGGAGTAGGAAGATACTTAGGAGGGTGCACAGGGTGACTAAGGCGCCCGTGAGGTGCTAGGGCTCGTCCGTGAACTTCACCGTGACCTTGGTGAAGCCGAGCGACTTCAGCAGGCCCGACACCATCGCCTTGGTGTTGGCGTCCGCCCTGGCGCGCAGGTCGCTCGCGACCGCCGCCTCCGAGATCTTCTTCTCCGCCAGCAGGTACAGCTCCCGCTGATCGCCCGGCGACCCGGACAGGAAGTCCTGGACCCGGTCGAACAGGCCACGCTGCTGCGCGAACACGTAGGACCGGCTGTTGTCCAGGTTCGGCTTCTCCAGCTGTGCCCGGGGCAGGCGCACGGTCGCCTGGGTGCGGTCCTCCGAGACCGTCACCGCGTTCGTGGCCAGGCCGGAGAAGTCGACGTACGCGTCCACCCCGCCCGCCCCGACGAACAGCGTACGGGTGCCCTTGATCGCGTCGGGCAGGAAGTTGGCGTCCTTCTCCAGGTCGACGACCACCTGGAAGTTCCCCGTCGCGGCCTCGAAACGGCTCAGGTCCTTGATGGACTGCAGCAGCACCGGCTGGCTGCGGTCGATGGTCCGCTCACCGAGCGGGTTGAGCCAGGTCCAGGCCAGGCGGCCGCCCACGACGAGGAGGACCGCCAGGACGAGGAGCCCCGCCACATATCGCCACCTGCGACGCCGCTCGGGGGTCACCTCGGGCGGCGTCGTACGGGAAGTCGTCATGCGAGCATGACTACCCGCCCGGAGATCATCAGTCCCAGCCGTTTGGTGACATCTTCCGATCCCCGTCGTTCACTCCGTCACGGATCCCAGACCGGCCATGGACGTGCTGGGGGCGGAGTTGGGCGTGTCTTCGGTCTCCGGGTACACCGGGTAAACGTGGCTCGACTCGGGCGTCGGGCGGGCTGACGGCGCCTTCTGCGCCCGCGCCGGGCCCCCGCCGAAGTACGTGCTCGACAGCCCGCAGTTCTGGAAGTCGCTGTAGAACATCCGCAGCCACTCCCTCCGCTGGTGCTCGCTCAACCACGAGAACCACGACGCCGCGTACTGGTGCTCGGGCAGCGGGCCCCCGGGCAGCGGCTCCCCGCGCAGCCACGCCATCACGATCTCCCGGTAACCGGCCGCCACCGTGCCGGGGCAGGGGGCGGCCAGGGACTCGATGTACTCGTACGCGGCCTCCTCGGCGAACCCCGCCGAGAGGTCTGGCACGTGGATGGGCGCCAGCCCGTTCGACGGCTTCAGCTCCTCCTCCAGCGGCCGCTGCTCCACCCGCGTGAACGCCGCGGGCGTGCCCGCCAGCCTGGAGGCGATCTGCGTGAACGTCGCCCCCAGCTCGGTCAGCCCCGCCCGCATCCCCGGATGAACACACACCGTGATCGGCCAATCCTGGCAGCTGTACGCGATGTCAACGGCCGCGGCCGGCTTCGGCTGGGCCAGCACCCGCGACACTCCCATCCCGGCCGCCAGCACGGACAGCAGCGCGCACGCCAGCACCAGAGCCTGCCTGGTCACCAGCGCCGCCCAGCCGAGCAGCAGCGCCGCCGTGAGGCCGAGCAGCCAGATCGTCTGGTCGAAGAACGGCGCCCCGCTCAACCCCTGGAACAGGTCGTACGGCTCCCCGGTGCCGGGCGCCAGCTTGTCGGCCCAGCCGCGGTCGTCGGCCAGCCACGAGAACAATCCGTAACAGGCGAGCCCGGCCAGCGGCGGCGTGAACGCCTTGGGCAGCAACCACCCGGCCACCCATCCGATCACCGAATAGAGGGCCAGCCCCGCCATGCCCATGCCTAGACCGGACAGGCTCAGCCGCCCCGCCTGGTCGGTGAGCACCGTCTTGACCGCCAGGATCAGCACCGTCGCCCCAAACGAACCGACGACCACCACCACGATCGCCAGCGGCGCCTTCAGCGCCCGCCACGTCGTGAGCGACCGCCCGCGCAACGCCCTGCGCTTGCGCAGCGCCACCCAGGCCGCGAAGGCCGCGGCCACGGGCCCGGTCAACCGCAGCGAGCCGATGACGGCGGCCACGATGTTCTCCCACGCGTCCACACCGGGTATCAGGACGTTCCACGCCGCGACCAGGCCGAGAGCCATGAGCACGGCAACCGTGACGGCCGCGCTGTGCTTCAGCTCTTCTCGTGAAACGCCCGCGTGCTCACGCACGCTTTTCCCTGTTGACGTTCATCAAGCACCCCCCGTGCCCCTCGGCAAGACGAAAACGATCAGTCCGGCCCGTCCCCACAGGCCGATGGACTTGGCTTTCGCGTCACCATGTGTACCAGAACCATAACTGAGCGTGATGATTGACGTCCGGATTCTTGGTCAAGCGGGGATGCCTGTCGCTCCAGGTCACCGGACGAACCGGGATGACCGGCGCGCTAGCGTATGCGCTGTGTCACAGCCCAAGCCGCTCAACCTGCCGTTCGACCCCATCGACCGCGCCGCGGAGAGCTGGCGTGCCCACTTCGGGCCCTCCGCCGCCATGGCCGCGGTGACCTCGATCATGAGAGCGCACCAGATCCTGCTGTCGCAGCTCGACGCGCTCCTGAAGCCGTATGACCTGACCTTCGCCCGATACGAGGCCCTGGTCCTGCTGACCTTCAGCAAGACAGGAGCGCTCCCGCTGTCGAAGATCGGGGAACGGCTCATGGTCCACCCCACAAGCGTGACGAACACGGTGGACAGGCTGGAGAAGTCCGGGTTCGTCACCCGGCTGCCCAACCCGCGCGACGGGCGCGGCGTGCTCGCCGAAATAACCAAGGCCGGCAGGGACGTCGTGGAGCGGGCCACCCGTGACCTGATGGACGCCGAGTTCGGCCTGACGATGTACGCCGAGGACGAACTCCACCGGATGTTCACCCAGCTGCGCACCCTCAGGGTGGCGGCGGGAGACTTCCAGGAGGGCGGCGGGTGACTTTCAACGGGGCGGCGGGTGACTTCGTCACCTCGACGATGCGGCAAGATGAAGAGCATGGCGGACTTCTCTAAGCCCGGGTCGCTCTACGGAGCGATTGACCTGGGCGCGCGCAAGCAGGCCCTTGAGGCGCAGGCCCGGCGGGAGGCGGCGGGTCCCCAGGCGGCCTCGTCGGCCTCGGTCGTCGACGTGACCGAGGAGACGTTCACGACCGAGGTCATCGACCGATCGATGACCGTGCCGGTCATTCTCGACCTGTGGTCACCCAGAGCGCCGGGCAGCGCCCAGCTCAGCCCGGTGCTGGAGAAAGTGGCCGGCGACCTCGGCGGCAGGGTTGTGCTGGCCAAGGTCAACGTCGACACCAGCCCGCAGATCGCCCAGGCGCTGCGCGTACAGGCCGTGCCGACCGTGCTGGCGATCTTCCAGGGGCAGGCCGTCACCGGCTTCCAGCAGGTGCTGCCCGAGCAGGAGGTGCGCCGCTGGCTCGACGAGCTGATGGGCGCGGTCGAGCAGTTCTACCAGGCCAACCCCGACGCCCGGCCCGAGACGGCACCCGAAGGGGAGGAGGGGCCCGCGGAGCCGCCCGCCGACCCCGACATCGTGGCCGCCGAGCA
>NZ_JBFAMX010000134.1:0-22419 GCF_040659615.1 Nonomuraea sp. NPDC049784 | reverse complement strand
GTCGAGCCCACGCCGCCGCCCGCCGCGGTGATGGAGGCCGAGGTGGAGCCGCCGGTGCGGATGGCCAGCTCGGCGTAACGGTTGCCGGCGTAGACGGGGTGGGTGTGAGCGTCGATGAGACCGGGCGTGACGAGCGCGCCGCCCAGGTTTTCGACGTGGTCGACGTCGACGATGTCGTCGACGACCCCGGGCACGCTCTGCGGCAGGTCGGGCGCCCGCCCGACCCACGCGATGCGGTCGTTGTGAACGAGGATGGCCGCGTTGCTGAGGACCTCGTTGCCGGTCCAGAGGCGGCCGATGTTGGTCAGCAGTCGAACGGTCACCGCATCACCGCCCCGCGCGAGTCTCCACCCACGCACCGGCATGAGCGCAGCGCACAGTGCACGGCCTGTGCCGCGCCCACTGAGTCCGCTCCGGGTCCGGACGACATGGGGGGTCTCCTGCTCTCATCCGCATCTTGTTGTGCGGTGACCGTATCGCCAGAGTCATGATCCAGCGATTTCAGTTCAGTTACGTTATTTCACAGCTGGGCTCGCTGTACAGGGTTATTCGGAAGAAAGACCACTGATCCCAGCCGTCACCCAGCCCTACGTCGTCCCCATGGCCCCCGTTGACGACTTCGCTACCAAGAGTCATCATTCGAAACCTAGAACCAGAAACCCAAAACCCAGACCAACGACGGGTCTGGGCAATCGTACCAACCTCAGGGTTCAGGGACCACTGACGCTTTTGGGCAGGCATGCGTACTTTGCGGCGAGGTCACCCCACCGAGAGCGACCTACCGGCAAACCGCACCGGGCGCCCCCACCGTACCGTGCCGTTGGGGCCGCCCGGCTGTGATCTCGGCGAAAGCCCGGGCTAGAAGACGCGCTCCACGGGCTTGCCCACCCGCTCCAGCTCCTGCGACAGACTGGGCAGCACGCGGGCGTGCAGGATCGTGCCGTCCTCCACGTGTTCGACGGAGAGCACCTCACCCTCCTGGTGCGCCCGGGAGATCAGATCCCCCCTGTCGTACGGCACCAGCAGGTGAATCTCGTGATCAAGCCGAGGCAGCTCCCGCTCGATGAGCGCCATCAGCTCCGGAATGCCCCGACCGGTCCGCGCGGACACCACGACGCTGTCGCGCTCGCGCCGCATGATCCGATCGATCACTTCCTGGTCGGCCGCGTCGGCCTTGTTGATCACGACGATCTCGCGTACGTCCGAGGCGCCGTCGATATCGGCCAGCACCTCGCGTACGGCGGCCAGCTGCCCCTCGGGATCGGGGTGCGAGCCGTCCACCACGTGCAGGATGAGGTCGGCATCGGCCACCTCCTCCAGCGTCGAGCGGAACGCCTCGACGAGCTGGTGCGGCAGGTGCCGGACGAAGCCCACGGTGTCGGCGATCGTGAAGAGCCGGCCCTCCGGCGTGCGCGCCCGGCGCACGGTCGGGTCGAGGGTGGCGAACAGCGCGTCCTCCACCAGCACGCCTGCCCCCGTGATGCGGTTGAGCAGCGAGGACTTGCCGGCGTTGGTGTAGCCGGCGATGGCCACGGCCGGCACCTCGCGCCGCTGGCGCTGGTAGCGCATCGTGTCGCGCGAGGTGGACATGCCGCTGATCTGGCGGCGCAGCTTGGACATGCGCTCGCGGATGCGGCGGCGGTCCAGCTCGATCTTGGTCTCACCGGGGCCGCGGCCGCCGATGCCGACGCCGCCCGCGGCGCGACCGCCGACCTGCCTGGACAGGTTGCCACCCCAGCCGCGCAGGCGCGGCAGCAGGTATTGCAGCTGCGCCAGCTCGACCTGGGCCTTGCCCTCGCGGCTCTTGGCGTGCTGGGCGAAGATGTCGAGGATCAGGGCGGTGCGGTCGATGACCTTGACCTTGACCGTCTCTTCGAGCTGGCGGAGCTGGCCGGGGGTCAGCTCGCCGTCGCAGATGACGGTGTCGGCGCCGGTCGACTCGACCACGTCGCGCAGCTCGAGTGCCTTGCCGGAGCCGATGTACGTGGCCGGGTCGGGCTTCTGGCGGCGCTGGATGAGCCCGTCGAGCACCTGGGAGCCGGCCGTCTCGGCCAGCAGCTTGAGCTCGAGCAGGGAGTTTTCCGCGTCCTCCACGGTGCCGGAGGTCCAGACGCCGACGAGGACGACCCGCTCAAGCCGCAGCTGACGGTACTCGACCTCGGAGACATCCTGGAGTTCGGTGGAGAGGCCCGCCACGCGGCGCAGCGCCTGGCGCTCCTCGAGGTCCATGTCACCGGTCTCGAACTCATCGAGGTCGAGCTCGGAGTAATCGTGCATACGTGTCATCTCTATTAGGGAACGTCTGGACACCTCGGTGTCTTCCCACGATGGTGGCACGAGACTCGTGCCGCAATCATCCGGTTATCCGGCCGACACAGTGACGTCGCCCGAGCCCGCGGTCAGCGAGAGCTTGTGCGGCGAGGAGCTGTCGTCCTTGACCGAGACCTTCGCGTCACCGGATCCCGTCTTGGTGTTCACGTCATAGGCCCCGTCGGGCACGTTGAGCACGATGTCGCCGGAGCCGGCCTTCAGCTCGGCGCTGTCAGGCGCGGAGGCGTACTTGAGCTCGATGTTCCCCGACCCCGTCTCGGCGAACACCTGCTTGCCGCCCAGGCCCGTGGCGTCCAGATCGCCGGAGCCGAGGTTCGCGTCGAGCCGCCCGGTCAGGCCCCTGAGGGTGATGTCGCCCGAGCCGCAGTCGAGGTCCACGGCCATCCCCTTGGGGATCTCGACCTTGTAATCGACGCTGCAGCTGCCCCAGTCGGATTTGCAGTCGTACGAGAGCAGCAGCGCCTCCCCTTCGACCTTGTGCTCGGCCTTCGGCTCGTCGTCGGCGCGCCAGTTCTTGGTCTCGGTGACGCGGACCGCGGTCCCGTCCGTCTCGGTGACCACGGTATCGCCCGAGCCGCTCTTGAGCTGCAGCTTGGTCACCTTGTCCGTCACCTGGTAGGTCACGGTGTGGTGCCTGTCCGGGCCCGCGATGCTCGCGAGCCCGCATCCGGTCAGCAACAGAGCGGAGGCCAGCAGCCCGCCCGCGATCGCGATGGTCTTCATGCCGTCAATCCTGTCCGGGTACGCCCCGGCCCACATCGGGGATGCCCCCGACGACTCCCCGAGGAGACCCCAGCCTTTGACCGGGGAGCACCAGCAGAGTAGGTTCACTTCCACAATCCAGAACTTGTTTTCCACGAAGCGGAAAGGAATCCTCATGGAGATCACCGGCCCGATGCTCGACCGGTTCGACGAGATCCTCACGCCGGAGGCGCTCGATTTCGTGGCGGCTCTCCAGCGGGAGTTCGGCGCCAGGCGGCTGGAGCTGCTGGAGTCCCGCCAGACTCGGCAGGCGGAGCTGTCGGCGGGCGGCATGCTCGACTTCCTGCCGGAGACCAAGGAGATCAGGGAGGCCGACTGGCAGGTCGCGCCCCCGGCGCCCGGGCTGGAGGACCGCCGGGTCGAGATCACCGGCCCTGTCGACCAGAAGATGACCATCAACGCGCTCAACTCCGGCGCCAAGGTCTGGCTGGCCGACTTCGAGGACGCCAACTCGCCGCTCTGGGAAAACTGCGTGGCCGGCCACCTCAACCTGCGCGACGCGCTCGACCGCACGATCGACTTCGAGACCGGCGGCAAGACGTACGCGCTCAGGCCTGACGACGAGCTGGCCACGATCGTGGTGCGCCCGCGCGGCTGGCACCTGGACGAGAAGCACGCCCAGGTGGACGGGCGGCCCGTCTCGGCGTCGCTGTTCGATTTCGGGCTCTACTTCTTCCACTGCGCCAAGCGGCAGATCGACAAGGGCAAGGGCCCGTACTTCTATCTGCCCAAGATGGAGTCCCACCTGGAGGCGCGGCTCTGGAACGACGTGTTCACCAGGGCACAGGAGCTCCTCGGCATCCCCCAGGGCACGATCAGGGCGACCGTCCTCATCGAGACCTACCCGGCCGCGTTCGAGATGGAGGAGATCCTGTACGAGCTCCGCGACCACTCGGCGGGCCTCAACGCGGGCCGCTGGGACTACCTGTTCAGCGTGATCAAGAAGTTCCGGACCAGGGGCCGCGAGTTCCTGCTGCCCGAGCGGAACGCGGTCACGATGACCGCCCCGTTCATGCGCGCGTACACCGAGCTGCTGGTGCGCACGTGCCACAAGCGTGGCGCGCACGCCATCGGCGGCATGGCGGCGTTCATCCCCTCGCGGCGCGACCCAGAGGTGAACGCGGTGGCGCTGGAGAAGGTGCGGGCGGACAAGACGCGCGAGTCCGGCGACGGGTTCGACGGGTCGTGGGTGGCGCACCCCGACCTGGTGCCAGTGTGCCGGGAGGTGTTCGACGGCGTGCTGGGATCGCGCCCCAACCAGCTCGACCGGCTGCGCGAGGACGTCAACGTGACCGCCGCCGAGCTGCTGGCCGTCTCCGAGACCCCGGGCGAGATCACCGAGGCCGGTCTGCGTAACAACGTGGACGTGGCGCTGCGCTACCTGGCCGCCTGGATGGGTGGTCTGGGCGCGGTGGCGATCCACAACCTCATGGAGGACGCCGCCACCGCCGAGATCTCGCGCTCGCAGATCTGGCAGTGGATCCACAACGACATCACGCTCGCCGACACGGGCGCGCAGGTGACGAAGGAGCTGGTCGAGCAGATCATCTCGGAGGAGCTGGCCAAGATCGCCGAAGAGCCCGGCTCCGACGAGAAGCTGTACGGTCAGGCGACGGCCCTGTTCAAGGAAGTGGCGCTGGACGACGACTTTGCAGAGTTCCTGACACTTCCGGCCTATGCTCAAATGCCGTAGAACAGAGGTAAGGGGGGATCGGTGCTGGAAACGCTGACGGCCGCCCTGCGCTCGCTGCTGCCCCACGACTCGGTGATCACCGACCCGGTACGCCTGCGCACGTACGAGTGCGACGGCCTCACCTACCACCGGGCGACCCCCGGCGTGGTCGTGCTGCCCGACACGGCCGAACAGGTCGCCCGCGTGGTACGCGTGTGCAACGACTTCGGCGTGCCCTTCGTGGCCAGAGGCTCGGGCACCGGCCTGTCGGGGGGCGCGCTCCCCCGCGAGGACGGCGTGCTCATCGTCACCTCCAAGATGCGCAGGATCCTGGAGATCGACCTGGACAACCGCAGGGCGGTCGTCGAGCCCGGCGTCACGAACCTGGCCATCACCGAGGCCGTGCGCGACAAGGGCTACTACTACGCGCCCGACCCCTCCAGCCAGCAGGTCTGCTCCATCGGCGGCAACGTCGCGGAGAACTCCGGCGGCGCCCACTGCCTCAAGTACGGCTTCACCGTCAACCACGTCGAGGCCTGCGAGATCGTCACGCCCGACGGCGACCTGGTCATGCTCGACCGCATGGACCCCGGCTACGATCTGCTGGGCGCGTTCATCGGCTCGGAGGGCACGCTGGGCATCGCCACCAAGATCACGGTACGCCTCAGCCGTACGCCCCAGGCCGTCACCACGGTGCTGGCCGCGTTCGAGAGCATCGAGCAGGGTGGGCAGGCCGTCTCCGCGATCATCGGGGCGGGCATCGTGCCCGCCGCCATCGAGATGATGGACGCGCTCGCCATCGAGGCGGCCGAGGCGGCGGTGGCCTGCCGCTACCCCGAGGGCGCCGGCGCCGTGCTGATCGTGGAGCTGGACGGCCCGGAAGCAGAGGTGGAGCGGCAGTTCGCGCAGCTCACGGAGATCTGCTCGGGCGCGTTCGAGCTGCGGGTGGCGGCCGATCCGGCCGAGCGGGCGGCGATCTGGAAGGGCCGCAAGTCGGCGTTCGCCGCCGTCGGACGCATCAGCCCCGCCTACATCGTGCAGGACGGGGTCGTGCCGCGCACGTCCCTGCCCGGCGTGCTGGCCGCCATCGACCGGCTCTCCCAGGAGCACGGCATCAGGGTGGCGAACGTCTTCCACGCCGGAGACGGCAACCTGCACCCGCTCGTGCTGTTCGACGACGCGGAGCCGGGGGCCGGCGAGCGGGCCGAGGTGGTCTCCGGAGCGATCCTCGACCTGTGCATCGAGCACGGCGGCTCGATCACGGGCGAGCACGGGGTCGGGGTGGACAAATCGCGTTATATGCCGAAGATGTTCAGCGCGGACGACCTGGACACCATGCAGCTCGTCCGGTGCGCGTTCGACCCCCGGGGCCTGTCGAACCCGGGCAAGGTGTTCCCCACCCCGCGCCTGTGCGGTGAGGTGCCGGGGGTGCGGAAGGGCGTGCACCCGCTGGTCGAGTCGGGGAAGGCGGAGCAGTTCTGATGCTGGCCGACACCGGGGTGACCGTCAGGCAGGCGGACGCGGACGACGCCGTCAACGGCGTGCAGCCCCGCTGGGTCGCGCTGCCCGAGACCGTCGAGGAGGTCGCGGCCGTGCTGCGGGCCTGCGCCGCGCAGGACCTGGCGGTGGTGCCCGCGGGCGGCGGCACGAAGCTGCACTGGGGGCCGCCGCCCGAGCGATGCGACGTCCTGCTCGACATGTGCTGCATGAACGCCGTCCTCGAGCACGCCGAGGGCGACCTCGTGGTGCGCGCACAGGCCGGGGTGACCATGGACGCCCTGGCCGCCGCGCTCGCCGAGAAGGGCCAGGAGCTGGCGCTCGACCCTCCGTTCACGGAGCACACGACGGTCGGCGGCACGCTCGCCACCGCGACGGCGGGCCCGCGCGCCTTCCGCTACGGCACCGCCCGCGACCTGCTCATCGGCATCACGGTCGTGCTGCCCGACGGGACGATCGCGAAGTCGGGCGGCAAAGTGGTCAAGAACGTCGCGGGCTACGACCTCGGCAAGCTCTTCACGGGCTCGCAGGGCACGCTCGGCGTGATCGCGGAGGCCACGTTCCGGCTGCACCCGCTGTCCGCGGACCGCCGCTGGCTGGTCGCGTACGCAGAAGTGGCCAACGACGTGCTGCTGCGCCTTGCCGCCTCCCAGGCCGAGCCGTCCGCCGTTGAGATCGACTGCCCTGACGGCAAGAACACGACGGTCGCGGTGCTGGTGGAGGGCTCGGCGGCCGAGGCGCGGGCGCTGGCGCTGCGCGAGGTGCTCGGGGACGGCACGGTCACGGCCGAGGCGCCGGAGTGGTGGGGGCTCATACTCAAGGACGACGTGCTGCTGGAGGTACGTTTCCCGCCCGCGCGCACGGTGGAGGCGCTGGCCGCGGCAGGCGACGCCGGGTTCTCGTTCCGCGGGTCCGCCGCGGCGGGGCGGGCGTACTTGGAGAGCTGGGGCGACGTCCCGGAGGACGAGCTGGCGGCGGCCGTCACCCGGCTGCGCGCGCGGATCGAGGCGCTGGGCGGGCGCGTGAACGTGCTGGCCGCGCCGTACGAGGGCGTCGACAGGTGGGGGCAGGTGAGCGCACTGCCGTTGATGCGGCGGGTCAAGGAACGCTTCGATCCCGGGCGCAGGATGTCTCCCGGCCGGTTCGTGGGAGGGATTTGATGTGGATCCCGAGCTGATCAATGACTGCGTGCACTGCGGGTTCTGCCTGCCGACGTGCCCGACGTACGTGTTGTGGGGCGAGGAGATGGACTCGCCTCGCGGGCGGATCCACCTGATGAAGCAGCACGTCGAAGGCACTCCGATCACGCCGGAGATGGCCGGGCACTTCGACGCCTGCCTGGGATGCATGGCGTGCGTCACGGCCTGCCCGTCCGGGGTCCAGTACGACCGCCTGATCGAGCAGACCCGAGCCGAGGTGGAGCGGCGGCACGTGCGCGATCCGCAGGAGCGGGCCGTGCGCGGGATCGTGTTCAGCCTGTTCCCCTACCCGCGCAGACTGCGGCTGCTGCGGCCGACGCTGTGGCTGGCCGAGCGGATGGCGCCGTTCCTCGCCAGGGTGAACCCCAGCCTCGGTGCCATGGCCGCGCTCGCGCCGCGCGTGGAGCGCCGCCAGCGGCTGCCGCGCATGGTCAGGGCCAGGGGCGAGCGCAGGGCCGTGGTGGGCATGCTCACCGGCTGCGTGCAGGGCGAGTTCTTCCCGCAGGTGAACGCGGCCACCGCGCGGGTGCTCTCGCTGGAGGGCTGCGACGTGGTCATCCCTCGCGGCCAGGGCTGCTGCGGGGCGCTCAGCGTGCACTCGGGCCGCGACGACCAGGCCAGACGGCTTGCGCTCAGGACGGTCAGGACGTTCGAGAAGGCCGGGGTGGACACCGTCGTGGTGAACGCGGCCGGCTGCGGTTCTTCGATGAAGGAGTACGCCGAACTGCTCGGCCGCGAGCCCGGATTCCGCGTGGTCGATCTGTCGGAGTACCTCGCCGAGCTGGGGCCCGTGGCCAAGCGGCACCCGCTGCCGCTCACCGTCGCCTACCACGACGCCTGCCACCTGGCCCACGCGCAGGGCGTGCGCTCCCAGCCGCGCGAACTTCTGAGCGGCATCCCGGGGCTGGAGATCCGCGAGATCCCCGAGTCGGCCATCTGCTGCGGCTCCGCGGGCACGTACAACATCTTCCAGCCCGAGGCCGCCCGTGACCTCGGTGACCGGAAGGCCGCGGCGGTGTCCACGACCGGCGCCGAGCTGCTGGTCTCTGCCAACCCCGGCTGCACCATGCAGATCGCGACGGCCATGAGGCGGGCCGGCGCGCAGATCAGGGTGGCCCACACGGCCGAGGTGCTCGACGCCTCGCTGCGCGGGGTGGCCCTATGAGTGTCCAGTCGGTAGAGCGGGCGCTGGATGTGCTCGAGGCGCTGGCCGAGCACGGGGGCGAGGCGGGCCTGTCGGAGATCGCCGCGAGGACGGGGCTGCCGTACGGGACCATCCACCGGCTGCTGCAGACCCTGCTCGCCCGCGGCTACGTGCGGCAGGAATCCGACAGGAGGTACGCCCTGGGCGGCGGCCTCGTGCGCCTGGGGGGCATCGCCGAGAGCATGGTCGGCGTGTGGGCGCAGCCGTACCTGACGAAGATGGTCGAGCTGTCGGGCGAGACCGCGAACCTGGCCGTGCTCGAAGGCGACTTCGTCGTCTACGTGGCGCAGGTGCCCTCGCCGCGCAGGCTGCGCATGTTCGCCGAGGTAGGCAGGCGGGTGCTGCCGCACAGCACGGCCGTGGGCAAGGTGCTGCTGGCCGGGCGGCCCGCCGGCGAGGCGGTCGCCGTCTTCGAGCGCACCGGCATGCCGCGCCGCACCCCGAACACGATCACCGACATGACGGCCATGCTGGCCGAGCTCGATCTCGTCAGAGCGCAGGGCCACGCCATGGACCTGGGCGAGGAGGAGCTGGGCGTGCACTGCCTGGCCGTGCCCGTGTGGGACGGCGACCGCGTGGTCGCCGCGATGTCGGTCTCCGGGCCGGCCGGGCGCATCGACGCGCTCGACCGCGACGACCTGGCCGAGGGCATGCGGAAGATCGCCCTCGACTTCGGCAACGAGCTCAGCCCCGTGGCTGGCGCAGGCTGAAGAACCCGCCGCCTCCTGGGTGGTGGACGACCGCGATGCGGCCGTACGGCGAGTCGAACGGCGCGACCGGCACCTGCGCGCCCAGCTCGGCCGCCTTCGCGACGGAGGCGTCGAGGTCGGCCACGTCGAAGTAGATCATCCAGTGCGGCGGCACGCCCTCCCAGTGCTCGTCCATCCGCAGCCGCCCGCAGACCGGCTCGCCGCCCGCGTGGTAGACCGCGTAGTCGATCCCGCCGGTCACCTGCTCCTTGTCGTACGGGAACAGCGCGCCGTAGAACGCGTCGGCCGTCGCGCCGTCGGGCACGTTGACCTCGGCCCAGCTCATCGCCCCCGGCTCGGCCAGGACCCCCGCCCCGGGGAACTCCCCCGGCTGGTAGATCGCGAACTTCGCCCCGAACGGGTCGGTCGCCAGCACGTAGCCCGCGAAGGGGCCCTCGATCAGCTTGCCGCCCGCCGCCTCGAGCCTGGCGACGGACACCGCGAGGTCGGAGGTCGCGAGGTAGACCGTCCAGGCCGCCGGATCGGCGGCCTGCGGGTCGGGGGTGATCGCGGCGACGGGACGCCCGCCGACGTGGGCCATCGTCCATCCACCCTGGTCTCGGCACTCCCAGCCGAGCAGCTCGGCATAGAAGCGCTCCGCGGCGACGGCGTCTCTCGTGAGGAGCTGCGCCCAGCAGGGCGCGCCGTCGGGGTAACCGGTCTTCTCCACCATGCTCGCGAGCCTGCCATACGGCTCCGACAAAGTATTCTGTTGCGCTATGAGCAACAGCACGTCGGTTCAGTCGGTCGATCGTGCCATCGCGATCCTGGAGATCCTCGCCCGCGACGGCGCCACCCGGGTCACGGATCTCGCCGTGGAGCTCGATGTGCACAAGTCCACGGCGTTCCGGCTGCTGGCGGCGCTCGAGCACGGCGGACTGGTCGAGCAGAGCGGCGATCGCGGGCGCTACCGGCTGGGGTTCGGCGTCGTACGGCTGGCCGGCGCGGCCACGGCCCAGCTCGACCTGTCGCGTGAGAGCAGGCCGGTGTGCCTGCGCCTGGCGGAGGAGGTCGGCGAGACCGTCAACATCGCGGTTCCGCAGGACGGCGACGCGGTCAACATCAGCCAGGTGCGCGGACCCGCGGCGATCAGCGGCCACAACTGGGTCGGGCAGCGCACCCCCTCCCACGCCACCTCCAGCGGGAAGGTGCTGCTGGCCTTCGGCGCCCTGCGGCTCCCCGCCGAGCTGGCGCGTTACACCCCCCGGACGATCACGTCGCCCGCCGGGCTGGGACTCGAGGAGATCAGGGAGCGCGGCTGGGCCGCCACCGTGGAGGAGTTGGAGGTCGGCCTGAACGCGGTGGCCGCGCCGATCAGGGGCAGCGACGGCTCGGTGGTGGCCGCGGTCAGCGCCTCGGGGCCGTCCTACCGGCTGACGCCGGACCGGCTGCCGGAGGTGGGCGAGCTGCTGGTCGAGGCCGCACGGGAGATAAGCCAGCGGATCGGCTATTACCGTTAGGGCATGTGTAGAAGCATCAAGACGCTCCGGCCCCCGTACACCGAGAGCGTGACCGAGGAGGACGTGCGGGCGGCGGCGCTGCAGTACGTCAGGAAGATCTCCGGATTCCGCGCGCCCGCCGCGCACAACGCGGAGGCGTTCGACCGGGCCGTGGAGATGATCACGAAGGCGTCGGAGGAGCTGCTCGGGGCGCTCGAAGTTCGCGGATCGCGTTGACAGGCACCCGCTGCGGGAGAAGTGTTCCCTCGTGTAGGCCCAAGCGAGGGAGCTCCCATGATCAGCGGGCTTTACCAGGGACAGGACGGCGACTCGCAGCTGGCGCTCCGCGTCGACGTCGACGGGGCCAGGCCCACCGGGCGGGTGAGCGGCGATCTGTTCACCGTGGCGGGCGCGACGACCTCCTACGTCGGCTCCTTCGTGGTCAACGCCCCCACCGTGCACGCCGCGGGTGACGAGGCGCGGGTCCAGGGCCGCGGGATCTTCACGTTCGAGACTCCCGAGAAGGACGTGAGCGTCACGATCGCCGACGGGTCGGGGACGGCCGCGGTCGCGGGGCGCAGGTACCAGGTGGGCCTCGCCTCGCCGTACTTCCGCAGCGTGCTGCTCGAGCAGGACTCGGTGATCGGGACCGTGCCGTTCGCGTCGTACCGCACCGGCACGCTGCCCGGGCCGAGCGGCTCGCCTGCCAGGGAGCTGAGCGTGAGCGCCGCGTACGCGGAGGCGGGCATCCAGCTGACCCTCGCGCAGCCGGGCGTCATCCCCGTGGACGGGTCCGGCGCGGACCTGGCGTGGGACGACGCCGAGCTGCATCACGCGATGACGCAGCAGTTCGGCGCGTTCGGCGACGCGCCTGCCTGGCGGGTGTGGCTGCTGGTGGCGAGCAAGCACGTGGGCGGCTTCCGGGGGATCATGTTCGACTACAACGACGCGCACCAGCGGCAGGGGTCCGCGGTGTTCTACGACGTGATCAAAGGGACGACGCCGCAGGCGCAGCGCGCGCAGTTACGTACGTACGTGCACGAGCTCGGCCACGCCTTCAACCTGCTGCACTCCTGGCAGAAGAACCTCGCCACCCCGCCCCAGCCGCTGGGCCCAGAGGGAGGCTTCGGCGACCTGTCGTGGATGAACTACGTACAGAACTACCTCCCCGGCGGAGAACAGGGCTACTGGTCGGCCTTCCCGTTCCAGTTCACGGACGCGGAGCTGATCCACTTGCGCCACGGCTTCTACCGCGACGTCGCCATGGGCGCGAACGCGTTCGGCACCGGGGCCGCCGAGATCGCGCCGTTCGAGCAGCCGGTCGAGGACCGTTCGGGGCTGCGGCTCGAGCTGCGTGCCAAGGAGTCGTTCGAGCTGGGCGAGCCCGTCGTGGTCGAGCTCAAGCTCTCCTACGCCGGCGAGCCCCGCACCACGCACGGCCATCTGCACCCCGACACCGAGTTCACCCAGGTGTCGATCACGCAGCCGGGCGGCAGGACCGTGCTGTACCGGCCGATGATGCGGCACTGCGTGGACACCTCGCCGGAGATCCGGCTGGACGAGGGCAATCCGGCCATGTACCGCAGCGCGTACATCGGCCACGGCCGCGACGGCCACTACTTCCAGCAGCCCGGCGAGTACCACGTCCGGGCCCAGTACATCGCCGCCGACGGCTCGCGCATCGTCTCCCCCGCGTGCCTGGTCAGAGTGCGCTTCCCGGTCAGCCGAGACGACCACCAGGTGGCCGAGCTGATGTTGGGCGAGGAGCAGGGCCGGCTGTTCTCGCTGCTCGGCTCCGACTCCCCCACGTTGCGCTCGGGCAACCTGGCCCTCGACGAGGTCATCGACCGGTACGGCGCCCACCCGCTGGCCGTCTACGCCCGCATGGTCAAGGGGCTGAACGCGGAGCGCGAGTTCAAGGCGCTGACGGCGGGCAAGCGGCTGCGCGTCCGGCCGCCGGATCCCAAGCAGGGCATCGAGCACCTCACCCAGGTCGCCAGGAACCCGAGCATCGACAACATCACCCTGAACATGGTGATGCGCCGCCTGGCCAGAGCCGAGGCTCGGCAGGGCGATCTGGACCGGGCGAACGCGGTGATGGACCAGATGGTCGCCACGTTCCAGGCCAAGGGGGTGAACCCCATCGTCATGGGGCAGATCCGGCGCCAGGCGGAGCTCACGAAGGCGGCGCTCAGCGCCGAGGCCTGAGCCCGGGACCCGGACGGCTCACTCCAGCAGGCGGTGCTGGGCGGCGAGGAACCCGGCGTGAAAGCGGGTCCTGGCGCCCAGGCGCTCGGACAGCACCTGCACGCGGCGCTGCACCGTGCGTGGCGAAAGCCCCAGTTGCCGGGCGATGGCGTCGTCCTTCATGCCGGCCGCCAGCAGCGCCAGCACCTCCGTGTCCGGGGTCTGCGGCCACATCTCGGACTCCAGCGTGTCGCCGGCGGTCAGGCGGAGCGGCACGGCGGCCCGCCACAGCGTCTCGAACAGCCCCACCAGGGCGTCGAGCAGCGCGGATGGATGCACCACCAGCGCGCTCTCCACGGCCCTGTCCTCGTCGGAGACCAGGGGCAGGATGGCGGTGCGGCCGTCGGCGATGGCCAGCTTGACGGGCACCTGACCGAGCCTGGCCTGCTCGCCGTCGGCGATGGCGCGGCGCGTGTGAGCCAGCATGCCGGGGTCCTCGAACGCCTGAGGGCCGTAGATCCCGCGGGTGGGCGCACCCTTGCGGGCCGCGCGCTGCCGGTTCTCCCGGTCGTCGCTGACGTCCACGGCGTACGGCGGATGCACCAGCACGAGCATCTCCCGCGTGGCGTTGCGTTCCAGCTGGAGATAGCGGCGGGCCACGGCGTCGCGCCCGCTCACCACCTCGAGCACCTCCTCCGGGTGCGGCCCGCTGCGCTCGGCGACCTCGGTGGCCAGCAGCGCGGCGGCGGCCCGGCTGTGGGTGATCTCCTCCTGGCGGCGGGCGACGAGGATGTCGATGGCGATGTTCGGCGGAGTGGCGATCAGCCGCAGCGGGCGGCCCGCCACCCGGGAGATCAGGCCGAGGTCCTCCAGTCTTGGCAGCATGCGGCGGATGGCGGCGGCCGACGAGCCGGTCTCGGCGGCGAGCTCGCTCAGTGTGGCCGGCCCGTGCCGAAGGAGCGCACGATAGGCGGTCTCCTCCGTGACGGTGACGCCGAGCCCCTCCAGTAAGCGCCGCTGCGCCATATCGCTCTCTTCCTGACATGCCATGATCCGCGTTCAGAGTACTCATGCTTGTTCGAGGATGCGTGGGGCTTTATGGTCGTTGCGTAGTCCGGTGCGTGTTGCGCATTAAGGAACAACCGGAGGCGTCATGAGTCGGCCCCGTCTGGTGATCGTGGGAGCGGGGATCGTGGGCTGCGCCCTCGCCGACGAGCTCACCGAACGGGGGTGGACCGACGTCACCGTGGTCGACCAGGGGCCGCTCTTCGCCGCCGGCGGGTCGAGCTCGCACGCCCCCGGCCTGGTCTTCCAGACGAACCCGTCGAAGACGATGACCGAGTTCGCCGCCTACACCGTGCGGAAGTACAGCGCGCTCGGAGAGTCGTGCTTCCGCCAGGTCGGCGGGCTGGAGGTGGCCACCACCCCGGAACGCTGGGCCGACCTGCACCGCAAGCTCGGCTGGGCCGAGTCGTGGGGCGTCGAGGGTCGCCTGCTCGACCCCGCTCAGTGCGCCGAGCTCTGGCCGCTGCTGGACAAGGACAAGGTGCTCGGCGGCTACCACGTACCCAGCGACGGGCTGGCCGCGGCTGTCGCCTGCTGCGAGTCGCAGGCGGCGCGGGCCATGGAACGCGGGGCCAGGTTCCTGGCGCGGCACACGGTGGTGGGCATCGAGCAGAAGGGCGGACGGGTCACCGGCGTGGCGGTCATGACCTCGGGTGAGTACCGGACGATCCCCGCCGACGTGGTCGTGTGCGCCGCGGGCTTCTGGGGGCCGTCGATCGGCAGGATGGCCGGTCTGACCGTGCCGCTGCTGCCGCTGGCCCACCAGTACGCCAAGTCAGGCCCCCTGCCCCTGGGAAATCCCGGTCCCATCCTCCGCCACCAGGACCGTGACCTCTACTTCCGCCAGTACGACGACCGCATCGGCATCGGCTCGTACGCGCACCGCCCCATGCCGGTGACCCAGGACGAGATCGGCCCCAAGGGCACCACCATGCCGTCGGTGCAGGCGTTCACCGAGGAGGACTTCGACCCCGCCTGGCGGGACGCGGTCGAGCTGCTGCCCGCGCTCGCCGAGTCCAAGTACGAGGACGGCATCAACGGGATCTTCTCCTTCACGCCCGACGGGTTCCCCCTCATCGGCGAGTCACCGCACCTCGACGGGTTCTGGCTGGCCGAGGCCGTCTGGGTGACGCACTCGGCCGGGGTCGCCCGGGCGCTGGCCGAGGTGCTGATGGACGGTCGGTCGGGGTTCGATCTGCATGAGTGCGAGCTCAGCCGGTTCGAGCAGACGCAGCTCTCGCCCGCGTTCGTCGAGGAGCGCGGCAAGCAGAACTTCATCGAGGTCTACGACGTCATCCACCCGCTCCAGCCGATGGAGTCGCCGCGGCCCCTGCGCACCAGCCCTTTCCACCCGAGGCAGCGGGAGCTGGGCGCCTTCTTCCTGGAGGCGGCGGGGTGGGAACGGCCGCACTGGTTCGAAGCGAACGCACCGCTGCTTGAAGGGCCCGCCGAACCGGTCCAGCGCGACGAGTGGGCCTCCCGCTACTGGTCGCCGGTCGCCGCCGCCGAATCGTACGCCACCAGGGAGCGGGTGGCGCTCTACGACATGACCCCGCTCAAGCGGATCGAGGTCAGCGGCCCGGGGGCGGCGGCGTTCCTGCAGCGCATGACCACGAACAACGTGGACAAGAAGCCGGGCTCGGTCACGTACACGCTGCTGCTCGACGTCAAGGGCGGCATTCGCTCCGACCTCACGGTGGCGCGGCTGGGGGAGGATGTCTTCCAGGTCGGCGCGAACGGCAACCTCGACCTCGACTGGCTGACCAGGCACGCCCCCGGCGGGGTGCGGGTGCGCGACCTGACGCCGGGCACCTGCTGCGTGGGCGTTTGGGGTCCGCAGGCCAGGGAGCTGGTGCAGCCGCTCACCGACATGGACATGTCGCACGAGAGCTTCCGCTACTTCAGCTGCAAAACCGGATACATCGGGCATGTGCCGGTGCTGGCGATGCGGGTCTCGTACGTCGGTGAGCTGGGATGGGAGCTCTACACCACCGCCGACATGGGGCTCAAGCTGTGGGACACGCTGTGGTCGCGTGACCTGGCGATCGCGGGCGGCCGGGCCGCGTTCAACAGCCTGCGGCTGGAGAAGGGGTACCGGCTCTGGGGCGTGGACATGACGACCGAGCACAACCCGTACGAGGCCGGGGTGGGCTTCGCGGTCAAGGCGGACAAGGACTTCATCGGCCGCGACGCCCTGACCACCGACGTCACACGCAGGCTGGTGCCGCTGCTCAGCGCCGAGGTGGTCATGGGCAAGGAGCCGGTACGGCACGCGGGGCGCACGGTCGGGTACGTCACGAGCGCGGCGTACGGGCACACGATCCAGCGGCCCATCGCGTACGCCTGGCTCCCGAGTGACCTCGCCGTGCCAGGAACGCACGTGGAAATTTCCTACTTCGGCCGCCGCGTCCCCGCGGAAGTCGCCGCAGAGCCGCTGTTCGACCCCGGGATGGAGAAGATCAGACGTTGACCCACCCCGACTTCCTCTGGCGCAACCCCGACCCCAAGCCGTCCTACGACGTGGTCATCGTGGGCGGCGGCGGGCACGGGCTGGCCACCGCCTACTACCTGGCCAGGAACCACGGCCTCACGAACGTCGCCGTCCTGGAACGGGGCTGGCTCGCGGGCGGCAACATGGCCCGCAACACCACGATCATCCGCTCCAACTACCTGTGGGACGAGAGCGCCGCGATCTACGAGCACTCGCTGAAGCTGTGGGAGGGGCTGAGCGCGGAGCTGGACTACGACCTGCAGTTCAGCCAGCGCGGGGTGCTCAACCTGGCGCACAACCTGGGCGACGTGCGTGAGGGCAGGCGCCGGGTCAACGCCAACCGGCTCAACGGCGTGGACGCCGAATGGCTCGACCCGGACGAGGTCAAGAAGTTCTGCCCGGTCATCAACGTCTCCGACCGGGCCCGCTACCCGGTCATGGGGGCCACCCTGCAGCGGCGCGGCGGCATCGCCAAGCACGATCACGTGGCGTGGGCGCTGGCCCGCAAGGCGGACGCGTACGGGATCGACCTGATCCAGGGGTGCGAGGTCACCGGGTTCGAGATCGCGAACGACCGGGTGACGGCCGTCGAGACCTCGCGCGGGCGCATCGCGGCCGGGAAGGTCGCGCTCGCGGCGGCCGGGCACACTTCGGTGCTCGCCGAGAAGGCCGGGATCCGGCTGCCCCTGCAGTCGCACCCGCTCCAGGCGCTGGTGTCGGAGCTGCTTGAGCCGGTGCTCGACTGCGTGGTCATGTCGAACGCCGTCCACGTGTACGTGAGCCAGGCCCACAAGGGCGAGCTGGTCATGGGGGCGGGCATAGACGCGTACAACTCGTACGGGCAGCGCGGCGGCGTGCACGTCATCGAGGCGCAGATGGCGGCGGCGCTGGAGCTGTTCCCGATCTTCAGCCGCGTACGCGTGCTGCGCACCTGGGCCGGGATCGTGGACGTCTCCCCCGACGCCTCGCCCGTCATCGGGCCGACGCCCGTCGACGGCCTCTACATCAACGCGGGCTGGGGCACGGGCGGCTTCAAGGCGACCCCGGGCTCGGGCTGGGTGTACGCCCACACGATCGCCGAGGGCCGGCCGCATCCGCTGGCGGAGCCGTTCGGGCTGGACAGGTTCACCACAGGAGCGCTCATCGACGAGCACGGCGCGGCGGCGGTGGCGCACTGATGCTGCTGATCGACTGCCCCCACTGCGGACCCCGCGACGAGACCGAGTTCCACTACGGCGGCCAGGCCGGGATCGCCTACCCCACTCGTGACGTGCCGGACGAGGAGTGGGCCGAGTACGTGTTCATGCGCGACAACCCCAAGGGCTGGTTCCACGAGCGCTGGTTCCACGTGCACGGGTGCCGGACGTGGTTCGACGTCGAGCGGCACACCGTCACCCACGAGATCAGGAAGACTCGATGAGATTCACCTTCGACGGCCGCCCGCTGCGGGGCGAGCCGGGTGACACGCTGGCCGCCGCGCTGCTGCGCAACGGCGTGCGGGTGGTCGGCCGCAGCGTGGAGCTGGGACGGCCGCGCGGGATCTTCACCGCCGGCCCGGAGGAGCCGAACGCGCTGGTCCGCGTGGGTGCCGACCCGATGCTCGCGGCCACCACCGTGGAGCTGTACGACGGGCTGGAGGCGTGGAGCCTGCGCGGCAAGGGGCGGGTGGACCTGGACGCGGTGGACGACCGGCGCTGCGACAAGGGCTACCTGCACTGCGACGTGCTGGTGGTCGGGGGCGGCCCCGCCGGCCTGGCCGCGGCGGTCGCGGCGGGGCGCGCGGGGGCACGCGTGATCCTCATGGACGACCAGCCCGCATTGGGCGGCGACCTGCTGAACGGCCGCCTCCTGCTCGACGGCGCTCCCGCGCTTGAGTGGGTGGCCGGGCTCTCGCTGTCCGCCCGGGTGCTCACCAGGACGACCGCCGTCGGCTACTACGACCACAACTACGTGGTAGCGGTGGAGCGGCGGGCGCGCGGCGAGCGGCTGTGGCACATCAGGGCACGCAGAGTGGTCCTGGCCACGGGGGCGCACGAACGCTCGCTCGCCTTCCCCGGCAACGACCGGCCCGGCGTGATGCTGGCCTCGGCGGCCCGCGCCTACGCCAACCGGTACGGCGTGGCGGCCGGGCGGCGGGCGGTGGTGTTCGCCTGCGCGGACTCCGGCTACGAGGCGGCGCGGGATCTCGCGGCGGCCGGTGTGGAGGTCGTCGCCATCGTCGATCCCCGCCCCCAGCCCCTTGTGCCTGGGCCGCTCGCCGGTCAGGTGGTGACCGGCACGACCGGCGACGCGGGCGGCGTGCTCGACGGCGTATGGGTGGGAGAGCGGCACGTCGAGGCTGACCTGCTGGCCGTGGCGGGTGGCTGGAACCCGGCCGTGCACCTGTTCAGCCAGTCGCAGGGGCGGGTGCGGTTCGACGAGGGCCTGCAGGCGTTCGTCCCGGGCACGTCCGCGCAGGCGGAGCGCTCGGCCGGGGCGTGCAGGGGCGTCTACGGCACCCGGGAGGCCATCGCCGACGGGTACGCGGCCGGTGCGGAGGCCGCCGGGCACACGGACTCCGGGTTGCGGGTGCCCGAGTGCGACGAGGAGCCCTCGCGGCCCCCCGCGGCCCTCTGGTGGGTCGAGGGGACCTCGCCGGAGGAGTCCTTCGTCGACCTCCAGCGGGACGTGACCGTGGCCGACCTCGCCAGGGCCACCGGGACAGGGATGCGCTCGGTGGAGCACGTCAAGCGCTACACCACCGCGGGCACCGGCGCCGACCAGGGCAAGACCTCGGGCGCGGTCGTCGTGGGCGTCATGTCCGCCCTCCTCGGCGCCGAGCCGGGCCAGGTGGGCACCACCACGTTCCGCCCTCCGTACACGCCGGTGTCCTTCGCCACCCTGGCGGGACGCGACCGCGGCGCGCTGTCCGACCCCGTCAGGACCACCGCCATGCACGACGCGCACGTCGCGCGGGGAGCGGTGTTCGAGGACGTCGGGCAGTGGAAGCGCCCCTGGTACTTCCCTCAGGACGGCGAGTCCATGGAGGCGGCCGTGCTGCGCGAGTGCCGCGCGGCCCGCACCGCCGTGGCCGCCATGGACGCCTCCACCCTCGGCAAGATCGACATCCGGGGCGCGGACGCGGGCGCGTTCCTCGACCGGATCTACACCAACATGTACTCCACGCTCGCCGTCGGCGCCTGCCGTTACGGGCTGATGTGCACGGCGGACGGGATGGTGTTCGACGACGGCACCACGGCCAGGCTCGGCGAGGACCACTTCCTGATGACCACGACCACGGGCAACGCGGCCGCGGTGCTCGACTGGCTGGAGGAGTGGCGGCAGACGGAGTGGCCGGACCTGGACGTGTCGTTCACGTCGGTCACCGACCACTGGGCGACGGTCGCCGTCGCGGGGCCGCGCGCCCGGGAGATCATCGCGGTTGTCGCGCCGGGGGCGCTGGACCTGGCGTTCATGCGGTACGCGAGCACCACCGTGCTGGGCGTCGAGGGGCGGGTGTTCAGGATCAGCTTCTCCGGCGAGCTGGCGTACGAGGTCAACGTGCCCTGGCGGTACGGCAGGGCACTGTGGGAGGCGGTGCTGGAGCTCGGGGCGGTGCCGTACGGGACGGAGACCATGCACGTGCTGCGGGCCGAGAAGGGGTTCGCGATCGTCGGCCAGGAGACCGACGGGACCGTCACCCCTCAGGACCTGGGCATGTCGTGGATCGTCTCCACGCGCAAGCCGGACTTCGTGGGCAAACGCTCCCATTCCCGCCAGGACACCGCCAGGGAGGACCGCAAACGCCTGATCGGCCTCCTGTCCGACGACCCGGCGGCCATTGTGGAGGAAGGCGCCCAGCTGATCACGGGGGCCGCCGACGGCATGGTCGGCCATGTGACCTCCAGCTACGAGAGCGCCGCGCTGGGCCGCGGGTTCAGCCTCGCCATGGCCAGGAGCGTCGAGGTCGGCGACCGGCTCACGGCGGTGTCCGGGGAGGTCTCGCACGGCATGACCGTCGTGGCGCCCGTCTTCTACGACGCCGGGAACGCCCGCCGCGACGGCGATCCCCTGACCGGCCGGCCGGGCCCATACCAGGGCGAGTGCCACTCAGAGAGCCCGGCCGCCGCCTTCGCCGGCCGCTTCGAGGCGGCGAGCACTCCCTCCGTACGGCTGCGCGAGATCCCGTTCGAACCCATGTGGGAGGTGCGGGACACCGACCCTGGCACGGGCCTGCGCCTGGGCCCGTCCTGGTGGCTCGTGACCGGAGATGTCACGCCGCAGCCCGGCTGGGTGGACGTGTCGGGCCAGCGTACGATCCTCGAACTGTCGGGGCCGGACGCGACCGAGATCCTGATCACCGGCTGCCCCGTGGACCTCGACGCCCTTCCGGGCCACGCCCAGACTCTCCTGGCCAAGACCTCGGTGATCCTCGAGCGGCGGGACGTCGGCACTTACCGCGTCTACGTAAGATCATCTTTCACCAGATACCTGGCGGAGTGGCTGGCAGACGCCCTGGATGCGTTGTAAGCCCGTTTATGGGCACTTGACCTAGACTTTACGAAAACTCGGACAGGTCTGGGGGATGGCGTGGGGCGGCGGGTTCGAGCGTTCATGGCCGGTGTGGCCACGGTGGCGGTGCTGGCGGGTTGCGGTGGTTTAGAGGGGCAGTCCACGGCCGGTACCCAGGAGAGCTCCAAATCGGACTCGGCCTCGGTGTCGGATGCCCGCAAGAAGCTGACCAAGCTGGCGGTCAAAGGGCGGGCGCCGAAGACCGGGTTCGATCGCGACGAGTTCGGTCCCGCCTGGTCGGACGTGGACCACAACGGCTGCGACACCCGTAACGACATACTCAAACGCGACCTGGTGGACGAGAAGTTCAAGTCCGGGACGCACGACTGCATCGTGCTGAGCGGCACGCTGCACGACCCGTACAGCGGCAAGACGATCGACTTCAAGCGCGGCCAGGACACCAGCACGGCCGTCCAGATCGACCACCTCGTGCCGCTGTCGGACGCCTGGCAGAAGGGCGCGCAGCAGTGGTCGGCGGACAAGCGCAAGCAGTTCGCCAACGACCCTCTGAACCTCCTGGCCGTGGACGGCCCGCTGAACGGCCAGAAGAGCGACTCCGACGCGGCCACCTGGCTGCCTCCGCGCAAGGCGTACCGGTGCGCCTACATCGCCCGCCAGATCGACGTGAAGGCGAAGTACGAGGTCTGGGTGACCTCGGCGGAGAAGGACGCCATGAAGACCATCCTCGAGGGTTGTTGATCGCCCCTGCCCACGACCCACCGCTGCCTGCGGTGGGCCGGTTGGGCGAGGAGATCAGTCGTCGTGGCCGTGATCGTCGTCCCGGCCGCCGTGGTCGTCCCGGCCCGTCTCGTGCTTGGTGACCTTGCCGGTGGCCGCGTCCACGTCCACCTCGTGCCGCTGCGAGTCCTTCACCAGCTCGACCTCCCACACGTCGGGCCGCGTGCCCCTGCGGTCGTAGTCGGCCTCGCTGACCCAGGCCCCCGGCACCGCCTCGTGCGCGATCTGGATGGCCCGCTCCGCCGTGACCTTCGGCGCGGCGGCCGTGGAGGTGGCGGTGGCGGCGAAGGCGGCGCCCCCGCCCGCGATCAGCGTGACGACCCCGGCACCGGCGACGATGAACTTCTTCGTGATCTGCATGACCTCACGAAACCGCGACGCCGGGTAACCGCGCGCTAAGCGGCGGTTAAGACCACCTCCACACGTGCGCCTCCCCCCGGCGGGGTGGAGACGGTCAGCCCGCCGCCCGAGGACTCGGCGGTACGCCGGGCGATGTCCAGGCCGAGGCCGGTCGAACCGCCCCCGCTGTTGCCC
>NZ_JBFAMX010000133.1:0-22740 GCF_040659615.1 Nonomuraea sp. NPDC049784 | reverse complement strand
CGACCGCGGGCTGGTAGAGGGTGGCGCGCAGCGCGCCCAGCCGGGTGAGGATGCCCGCCAACCGCCCGTTCTGGTCCACGATGGGCGCCAGCCGGTGCCGTCCTCCGTGCAGCCGGTCGAAGGCCGCCCGCGGGTCGAGCCCGGCGGGCAGCGTCAGCAGCTCGCTCGACATGACCTGCGAAAGCTGGGTGTACATGTCGACGCCCTGGCAGTCGGCCTCCGTCACGACGCCGACCGGCCGGTTTTCCCAGTCGACCACGATGATCGCGTCGTGCGCCCGCTTGGGCAGCAGTTGCAGCGCCTCGCCGACCGTGTCGTGGGGGGTGAGGGTGAGCGGCGTGTCGTGCACGAGGTCGCGCTTCTTGACCCAGTCGACGACGTTCGTCACGACGTCCAGAGGGATGTCCTGCGGGAGCACGGCCATGCCGCCCCGCCGTGCCACGGTCTCCGCCATGCGACGGCCGGCGACCGCGGTCATGTTCGCCACGATGACGGGAATGGTGGTGCCCGTGCCGTCGTGCGTCGAGAGATCGACTTCGAGCCGGGAACCGACTGAAGAACGCGACGGCACCATGAACACGTCGCTGTAGGTCAGATCGTGGTGAGGCTCGAGGCCATTGAGAAACTTCACGTTCGTCCATCTTATGCGTTGATGGCCCAGCTAGCGGTTCCCTGTTTCGTGGGGGCTTATGATCGGCCGGGACACTTTTGGGGGAGGAGGCCTGTGGACGTCACCGAACGCGCCGAGCTGATCGTGGTCGGCTTCGCCGTACGTACCACGAATGCCGATGAGATGGATCCGGCGCGGGCCAAGTTGCCCGCGTTGTGGCAGCGGGCGGGCGCTCCTGGGGCTTTCGCGCATGTGCCGGGGCGCGTCGACGAGAACCTCTACGCCGTGCTGACCGACTACGAGAGCGACCACAACGGGGCCTACACGCAGATCGTCGGCACCGGCGTGCGCACCGTGCCGCGGCTGCCGGAGGGCATGGTGGCCGTGCGCGTGCCGGCCGCGCAGTCGCTGAAGCTGGAGGCCCGCGGCCAGATGCCGCAGGCGCTGGTCGACGCGTGGCAGCAGGTGTGGAAGCACACCGAGTCGGGGGGCACACCGTCGCGTGCCTTCACCACGGACCTCGAGGTGCACCACCCGGAGGGTGCGGATCTGTATATAGCGGTCTAGAGGCCGAGCGCGGCGGCCGCCGCTTCGACGGCCGCCGGCTTGACCTCTTCCATCGGCAGGCGCGCGTACTCCACCGAGCAGTCGGACATCCCGCCCAGCGCCACCGTCGCCCGGATGTGCTGCTCCTGCGTGAGCTCGGGCCCCAGCAGCAGCGCGATCACCTGGCGCCGCCACTCGAACATACGCGTGCCCAGATCGAGCACGCCCAGCGTGGACAGCTCCCGCACCATCATGGTGATCACTTCGCGGTGCCGCCAGATCAGCTCGAAGTAGTCGTCAAGCAGCTGCCGCGGGTCGCCCGGCTCCCGCGTCGAGACGAACCGCTCGATGTCCTCCACCATCGGCTGGACGATGCTGCGTACGAGGTCGTCGCGCGAGGCGAAGTGGTAGTAGAGCGCGGGCTTGGTGATGCCCAGCCGGTCTGAGATCTGGCGCAGGCTGGTGTTCTGAATGCCCTGCGAGACGAAGAGCTCACGGGCCACCTCCTGGATGCGGGTCTTCGTGTCACTGGGCATGGTTGAAGAATATCCCTTACCTACTGTTAAGTAAGCGTGCTACCTTCGTACTTACCAACCGTTAAGTAAGGAGGGGTCATGCGAATCCTCATCTCCGGCGCGAGCGTCGCGGGCCCGGCCCTCGCGTACTGGCTCACCAGGTACGGCTTCGCCGTCACGGTCGTGGAGCGGGCCCCGGCGCCCCGCAAGACGGGCGGCCACGCGGTCGACCTGTTCAGGCCCGCGATGGACATCGTCGAGAAGATGGGCGTCCTGGAGCAGGTCATGACCAAGAAGACCGGCATCGAGTGGCTCGCGATGCACAGGGAGGGTGAGTCGCGGCCCGTGGAGCTGGAGCTGCGCCGCGTGATGACGGCAGTCTCCGACCGGCATGTCGAGATCATGCGCGACGACCTGAGCGAGATCTTCTACGACGCCACCCGCGACGACGTCGACTACGTCTTCGGCGACTCCATCGCGTCGATCTCGGAAGCGGGCGAGGTCACCTTCGACAGCGGCAGGACGGGCGCGTTCGACCTGGTCATCGGCGCCGACGGCCTGCACTCGAACGTGCGCCGCCTGGTCTTCGGCCCCGAGTCGCAGTTCACCACCTGGATCGGTGCCTACCTGGCCGTCGTCTCGGTGCCCAACTACCTCGGGCTCGACGGCCGCATGGAGGGCGTCGCGGGAGTCGGCAGGATGGCCGCGGTCTACGGCGCCGGGCACATGGACGACGGTCGGGCGGGGTTCTTTTTCAGGACACCCCAGCAGCTGGACTACCACCACCGGGACATCCCCCGGCAGAAGGAGCTGCTGCGCACGCACTTCGACGGCATGGGCTGGGAGGTGCCGCGGCTCTTGGAGGAGCTGGACCGCACGCCGGCGTTCTACTTCGACTCGATCACCCAGCTCCGCCTGGACACCTGGTCACGTGGCCGGGTGACGCTCGTGGGCGACGCCGGGTACTGCCCGGGACCCGCCGTCGGCGGGAGCACGAGCCTGGCGGTCGTGGGGGCGTACATTCTGGCGGGCGAGCTCGCC
Source organism: Nonomuraea sp. NPDC049784 (assembly GCF_040659615.1). Lineage (NCBI taxonomy): Bacteria > Bacillati > Actinomycetota > Actinomycetes > Streptosporangiales > Streptosporangiaceae > Nonomuraea > Nonomuraea sp. NPDC049784. The sequence continues at coordinate 20,028 of NZ_JBFAMX010000133.1, read as the reverse complement.
ACGTACGGCGGCGACCACACCAGGGCCTTCCCCGCGTACGAGGCCGAGATCGGCGATTACGTGCGCCGCAGCCGCACGTTCGCCGTCAACGCGGCCAAGCGCATCGTCCCGGGCACCCGGTTCGACCTGTGGGCGCTCACCGGGATGGTGCGGCTCGTCAATCACCTGCCGGTCGTGCTCACCACGGCGGCCGCCAAGATCAGCAGCAAGGGCGTGCGCCTGCACGACTCGATCGCGCTGAAGGACTACGCGAGCACCCCCTGGTCGCGCAGCTTGCCGGCCTCCTCCTGAGACAGGCCCCAGGACGACAGGTCGGCGAGCCGGGTGGCGGGCGAGAGCTCCTGCGCGGGAACGCCCAGCAGGCGCGGTGCGGGCACCGGCTGGGTGACGCCGCCGACCTCGACGAAGGAGCCCCGGGCCGCGTTGTGCGGGTGGGCGGCGGCTTCGGCCATGGACAGCACGGGCGAGACGCACGCGTCCGAGCCGTCGAAGAGCGCCTCCCACTCCGCCCGCGTGCGCTTCCTGAACTCCTCGGTCAGGCGGGCCTTCAGCGCGGGCCACTGCGCCCTGTCGTTCCTGTCGGGCAGGTCGGTCAGCCCCATCAGCGTGACCATCGCCTCCCAGAACTGCGGCTCCAGCGACCCCACGGCCACGAACAGGCCGTCGGCGGTCTCGTACGTGTCGTACTGCGGGGCGCCGGTGTCCAGGAGGTTCGTGCCGCGCGGCCCCCAGTAGCCGCTCTGCGCGGCCTGGTAGAACATCGCGAACAGGGTCGCCGCCCCGTCCACCATGGCCGCGTCGATCACCCGCCCCTTGCCGGTGCGCTCCCGCTCGAAGAGGGCCAGCAGCACGCCGTAGGCCAGCATCAGCCCGCCGCCGGCGAAGTCGCCGAGGATGTTGATCGGCGGCGTCGGCTTGTCCCCTTCGCGGCCCAGCATTGACAGGATGCCGGCGATGGCGATGTAGTCGATGTCGTGGCCGGCCGTGGACGCCAGGGGCCCGTGCTGCCCCCAGCCGGTCATCCGGCCGTAGACCAGCTGCTCGTTCACGGCGTGCAGGTCCTCGGGCCCGATGCCGAGCCGCTCGGCCACGCCCGGCCTGAACACCTCGATCACCACGTCGGCGTGCCGCACCAGCTCCTTGAACGCCGCCACGCCCTCGGGCGCCTTCAGGTCCAGCCCGATCGTGCGCTTGCCGCGGTCCATGACGTCGGTACGCGGCCGGTCGGAGACCGCCTTGACCCGGTCCACCCGCAGCACCTCGGCGCCGTGGTCGGCCAGCATCATCCCGGCGAACGGACCTGGGGCGAGCCCGGCCAGCTCCAGCACGCGTACCCCGGCAAGCGGGCCTTTACGAACTTCAGGCATCTCCACAGTAGAACAACCTTCGGTGATCTGTCGCAAGCCGCCTTCACGACCTACCGGCGAAGCTGTGGGAGGTATGGGAAACTTGCCCACTGTGTTCGGGTGGTCAACAGGGGTAGGACATGGTTTCGGATAGCAACCGCCTCATCGCAGGGCGCTACCAGTTACTGCGTGAACTGGGCCGTGGCGGCATGGGCGTGGTCTGGGAAGGGCAGGACACCCTGCTCAACCGGCAGGTCGCCATCAAAGAGGTGCTGCTGCCCGACGGGCTGTCGCCGGGCGAGCAGGAGCGTCAGCTCTTAAGGACCGCCCGTGAGGCCCGTACCGCGGCCAAGCTGAGCCACCCGTCCGTCGTCGCGATCTACGACGTCGTCGAGGAGGGCGGCCGGCCGTGGATCGTGATGGAGCTGCTGCGCCACCCCACGGTGGAGGAGGTCGTGCTCACCTCGGGCGCGCTGCCGGTGCGGGAGGCGGCGGAGCTGGGCCGGCAGGTGCTGTCCGCGCTGAAGACCGCGCACGAGGCGGGCATCCTGCACCGGGACGTCAAGCCGGCCAACATCCTGCTGACCGACGACGGCCGGGCCGTGCTCATGGACTTCGGCATCGCCCAGGTCGAGGGCGACGCCTCGCTCACCAAGACCGGCATGGTGACCGGCTCGCCGAGCTTCCTCGCCCCCGAACGGGTCCGCGCCGAGAACGCGGGGCCGCCCTCCGACCTGTGGTCGCTGGGCGCCACGCTGTACGCGTGCATGGTGGGGCGCTCGCCGTTCGAGCGGGGCGACCCCATGTCCACGCTCAACGCGCTGCTCAACGAGGAGCCCGACTACCGCAGGATCCCGCCGATCATGCACCCGGTCCTCAAGGGCCTCCTGCAGAAGGAGCCGGAGCAGCGGGTGAGCGCGGAGGAGGCCGACCGGCTGCTCACGGCCATCCTCGCGGCCAGGCCCGCGTACAACGATCGGGACGTGCTGCCAGACAAGAAGCCGAGCCGAGGCCGAGGCCGGGCCGTGCTCGCGGCGGCCGCGGCTGCGGTGGTGGTCGTCGCGGGCGGCGCGGTGGCGTACTTCAAGCTCGCCTCCCCGGCGGAGGGCACCCCGCGCGCCACCGCCCCCGCTGCCGCGACCAGCCCGCTCACGCCGACGGCCGCGCAGACGCCGGAGGCGAGTGCGACGCCCACCCCGACGCCGAGTGTGACGAGAGTCGTCCCGGCCGTACGCGCCTGGAGGTCGCGCGACGGCTGGTCGATCATGCGGCCGACCGGCTGGCGGGGCGCGCTCAGAGAGGCGGTCACCGAGTGGACCCGCAGGGACGGGAGCGCGCACCTCGGCGTCGAGGCCGTCTACTCCAACACCGATCCGAACCAGGTCATGCGTGACTCGGAGGAGACGTTCAAGCAGAACGCCCAGGACATCGTCAACCGCAGCCGCAGGACGGTCGTGCACCAGGGCGCCAAGGCCGTGGAGTGGGAGTTCTCCTGGACTGCGGGCAGCGGGGGCGACGCCCGCTGGGTCACGCCCGGCACCCGGTACCACGAGGTGCGGCGGGTCGTGGCGATCGGCGACGCCGCGTACATCGTGTCCTGGACGGTCAGCGAGGCCCAGTGGATGCGTAACAGAGGCCTTATGCGGCAGGTGATCAGCAGCTTTACTGTGGGGGCATGAGCCCCTGGAACCTGCTCGCCCTGCCCCCGCTCCCCGAAGAGCTCATGCGCCGTCTGCTCGCCCCGCTCGGCGACCAGGTGACCGTACGCGTGCCCGCGGCCCGCGACACGGACGCGCTCCTGGCCGCGCTACCCGAGGCGGAGATCGTGCTCGGCGACTGGACGGGCACGCTCGTGCTGGACGCCGAGGCGGTCAAGGCCGCGCCGCTGCTGGCGTTCGTGCAGCAGCCGTCCGTGGGCGTGGACGGCCACGACCTGGACGCCCTGGCGGCGGCCGGGGTGCCGCTCGCCAACACGCCGGGCGTCAGCGCGGTGGCGGTCTCGGAGTGGTGCCTGGCCGCCACCCTCTCGTTGTCGCGCAAGCTGGCCGCCGCCGACGCCGCCGTACGCGCCGGCGAGTGGCCGCAGCAGGGCCTGCAGCCCCACGAGCTACGCGGCCGCCGGGTCGGCATCGTCGGCTACGGCCCGATCGGCGCCACCAGCGCGGAGATGTTCCGCGCGCTCGGCTGCCACGTCTCGTACTGGACCCGCACGCCCCGCGAGGACCCCGGCTTCGAGGACCTGCCGACGCTCATCTCCTCGAGTGACGTCGTGGTCGTGGTGATCGCGCTCTCGGACGAGACCCGGTGCCTGGTCGATCCCGGCCGCATGAAGCAGGGCGCGCTGCTCGTGAACGCCGCGCGGGGCGGAGTCGTCGACCAGCGGGCACTGGTCACGGCCCTGCGCGCGGGCCACCTGGGCGGCGCCGCGCTCGACGTCTTCGACGAGGAGCCCCTGCCCGCGGACGATCCGCTGCGAGATCTCCCGAATGTCCTGCTGTCCCCGCACGTCGCGGGCGTCACGCCCGAGTCCACGGGCCGCCTGCTCGCGGCCACCCTGGACAACCTCACCGCCGCGGTGGAGGGTCGGGAGGTGGACAACGTGCTCAACGGCGTATCCCCGACGATCTCCAGGAAGTTTACGCAATCACCTACCACGTAGGCATTTCACCTGGCACTATGAACAGTTTTCGTGTCTTTAACGACCCCGGTCTATTCGGAGTAGCTCGTGGGAGATACCGTCTTACGGACGATCTCTACCAGCTCAAGGGGGGTGCTTTAGTGACGACGAAGATGTCGACACACCAACGGGCAGTAGAGCAGATCCGGCAGTCATACGCCGAGATTCCGGGCGGAGCCGCCCCTCGCCTGGCCAAGGCCACGTCGAACCTCTTCAGGTTCCGTGACTCGGGCAAGACGGCCAAGCTCTCGGCCAGGGATCTCGACGAGGTCATCAGCGTCGACCCCGAGACCATGACGGCCGAGGTCCAGGGCATGACGACGTACGAGCATCTGGTGGACGCCACGTTGCCGTACGGGCTCATGCCGTACGTGGTGCCGCAGCTCAAGACGATCACGCTCGGCGGCGCCGTGACCGGGCTCGGCATCGAGTCCACCAGCTTCAGGGACGGCCTGCCGCACGAGTCGGTGGAGGAGCTCGAGATCCTCACCGGCGACGGGCGGATCATCGTGGCGCGCGAGGACAACGAGCATCGCGAGCTCTTCCGGTCGTTCCCCAACTCGTACGGCACGCTCGGCTACGCGCTGCGCATCAAGATCAAGCTGCGCAAGGTCCAGCCGTACGTGCGCCTGACGCACGTCAAGTTCACCGACGCGGCCAAGTGCATGCTGGCCATGCAGGAGATCTGCGAGAGCATGGTCCACGACGGCGAGAGCGTCGACTTCGTGGACGGCGTCTTCTTCAGCCCGGGGGAGATGTACATCACGGTCGGCCGCTTCGCCGAGCGCGCCCCCTACGTCTCCGACTACACCGGGATGCGCATCTACTACCAGTCGATCAGGCAGCGCAACCGCGACTGGCTGACCATCCGTGACTACCTGTGGCGCTGGGACACCGACTGGTTCTGGTGCTCGCGCGCGTTCGGGGTGCAGCAGCCCGTCGTCCGCTCGCTCATGCCGCGCCGCTGGATGCGCTCCGACGTCTACCGCCGCCTGGTGGCGCTCGACAGGAAGTACGGACTGACCGCCCGCATCGACCGGTGGCGTGACCAGCCGGTGCAGGAGTCCGTCATCCAGGACGTCGAGACGCCGGTCGAGCGGGGGGCGGAGTTCCTGGAGTTCTTCCACGACAAGGTGGGCATGACACCGGTGTGGATGTGCCCGCTGCGGTCCAGCTCTCGCTGGCCGCTCTACCCCCTTGAGCCGGGCAGGCTCTACGTCAACTTCGGTTTCTGGGGCATGGTGCCGCTGCCGCGAGGGCAGTTCGACGGCTACTACAACCGGCTGATCGAGCGTGAAGTACACGAGCTCGACGGTCACAAGTCGCTCTACTCGACCTCGTTCTACGCTCGCGAGCAGTTCTGGCAGCTGTACAACGGCGATGCCTACTGGTCGGTCAAGCGGGAATACGACCCGAACGGTCGCCTGCTGGACCTGTACGAAAAATGTGTACGGGGAAGGTGAGCAGATTGGCTCTGGCAAGCATCTTTGAGAAGATCGTCGGCACGGAAGCGAACGTCTCGTTCCAGGCGTACGACGGCAGTAAGGCAGGGCCGGACGGGGCCGACCTGAGCATCGAGGTCAAGTCGCCCATCGCGGTCTCCTACCTGGCGCACGCGCCGGGCGAGCTGGGCCTGGCCAGGGCGTACATCTCCGGTCATATCGACGTGCACGGCGACTTGTACACGTTGCTCGACCGCATGTGGAACATCACCACCAACGACTTGACCACCCAGGAGAAGATCGCCGCCGTTCGCGCTCTGGGCGTCAAGCCGCTCCTCATGCGGGTGCCGCCGCCCCCGCAGGAGATGCGCCAGAGTGCCCTGGCCAGGCTGGGCTCCCGTCACGCCAAGCAGCGCGACGCGGAGGCCATCCACCACCACTACGACGTCTCCAACCGCTTCTACGAGTGGGTCCTGGGACCGTCCATGGCGTACACGTGCGCCGCGTTCCCCTCGGAGGAGTCGACGCTGGAGGAGGCCCAGTTCGCCAAGTTCGACCTGGTGGCCCGCAAGCTCGGCCTCAAGCCGGGGATGCGCCTGCTGGACGTCGGCTGCGGCTGGGGCGGCATGGTCATGCACGCCGCCAAGCACTACGGCGTCAAGGCCCTCGGCGTGACGCTGAGCAGGCAGCAGGCCGAGTGGGCCCAGAAGGCGATCGCCGACGCGGGCCTGCAGGACCTGGCGGAGGTCCGCTTCATGGACTACCGGGACGTCAAGGAGACGGACTTCGACGCGGTCAGCTCGATCGGCCTGACCGAGCACATCGGCAAGGCGAACGTCCCCTCGTACTTCTCCTTCCTGTACAGCAAGCTCAAGCCGGGCGGGCGGCTCCTCAACCACTGCATCACCCGGCCGACCGGAAAGGAGAAGACGTTCAACAAGGGCGGCTTCATCAACCGGTACGTCTTCCCTGACGGTGAGCTGGAGTCGGTCGGCTGGCTGGTCAGGCAGATGGAGGACCTGGGCTTCGAAATCCGCCACGAGGAGAACCTCAGGGAGCACTACGCCAAGACGCTGCGCCATTGGTGCGACAACCTCGACGCCAACTGGGACGACGCGGTCGAAGAGGTGGGCATGGGCACGGCCCGGGTCTGGGCCCTGTACATGGCGGGCTGCATCGTGGGCTTCGAGCGCAACAAGGTCCAGCTCCACCAGGTGCTTGGCGTGAAACTCGACAAGAACGGCCACTCGGGCGTGCCCCTCCGCCCGGCGATCGACTGGCCGTAACCGAAGGCCTTCGCTCTGGGAGGCGCTCCGCGCCATGCAAGCGCCTCCCAAGAGGGCTCATGGAAGCCCACCGAGAGTGGCTTGATTGCGAAAAGTGAATCCTAGCTTGCACTTTACGCAAGATCCAGCTCGGCGGTTCAACGACCCTTCCGATGCTCCCACCTCATCGACCCTCACCTTCGTTGATCTTTATCCGTACGAGCGGCCGGGCTTTGACCGTCTCCAGGAAAGGATCGCCCTCCGAAGACGCCCACTCCGTACGGCTCAACCGGCGGATGCTCACTTCCCTGCCGAGTTGCCCCTCCGCGGCCCTGGCCGCGTCATAAAGCTCATCTTCATCGGCGGTGCCGACGATCAGGACATCCACATCGTTCGGGACTCTGCCCCCCTCGCCGGAGTACCGGGCCGCCCAGGAGCCGTAGATGTACGCCTCCTCGACGCCGGCGATGCCCGACAACTGCTCGCCCAGCACGGCCATCGGGCCGTACGTCAATGCGAGCAGCTCTGTGAGAGGGCGCGCAACGACGACGTCCGTGTCCGCGCTGATCATTCGCATATTGCCGACTCTCCGCGGACCAGCAGTCCCGCGGCGGCCAGACGATCGACTTCCCGGGTGACGGCTGATGGTGAGACCTCTAGCCGCCTCGCCAGCTCGACCTGTGGGTATTCCTGGCCGGGATGCAGAAACAGCCAGGCCAAGCTTGCAGCTTACGCAAGCTCCACGAGCTGCGGCCCGATCGTGTGACGGCGGCGCACCGCCCCGATAGGGGAGATGCGCCGCTACTGTGCCGGTTGCATGTCCTTCGCGTGTTTGCCGCGGCTGGTGTGGATTTCGTTATCCCGGGAGTCCTCTTGGGGCTCCGGTAGCTCGTCCTTGGGACTATGGGGCTTGGCGTGCCTGCCCACGTGCTCTCCTTTGCCGAACGCAATTGCCAAGGGTGACCATATGGCTACACTATGCATTGGGGCAAACGGAGGGCCCTGTCCAGGAGCCCCCTCCCGCGAGGTCTTCAGTTGCCGGTGGTCAGGACCATGCGGAAGCGGGCCTGGCCGGAGACCATCTTCTGGAACGCCGCACCGGCTTCCTCCAGCGGAACCTCCTCGGTCCACGCCCGGACGCCGCTCTGGGCGGCGAACCTCATGGTGTCCTGGGTGTCGACCGCGATGCCGGAAGCGTGCCCTTGCACCCGCTTGGCCCCGCCCACGAGCTGCAGGGGCGTGATGTTCAGCGGGTCCATGGCGACGCCGGCGATGATGAGCTCGCCGCGGCGTCCCAGCCCGTTGACCGCCGCGGACATCGCCGCGGCGTTGGTCACCGTCGCCAACACCACCTTGGCTCCCCTCAGGGCCTGCAGCGCATCGGCCATATTCTCGGTGGCCGTGTCGATGTAGTGAGACGCGCCGAGCTTGTGAGCCAGCGACGCCTTCTCCGGACCGCGGGCCATCGCGACGGTGTTGAAGCCCATCTTCGAGGCGAACTGAACGCCCAGGTGCCCCAGGCCGCCCAGCCCGAGGATCGCGACGGTGTCGCCCGAACGCGCGGAGCTGCGGCGCAGCGCGTTGTACACGGTCACGCCGGCGCAGGCCAGGGGCGCGGCCTCCACGGCCGTGAGCTCGTCCGGGACTGCGGCCAGGGCGACGGCCGGCACCACGACGGAGTCAGCGAACCCTCCGGCGTACGCGACACCCGGCACCTGAAGCTCGGGACAAAGGACGCCGTCGCCCTCCCTGCAGGCGTCGCAGTGGCCGCAACTGCCTCCGTACCAGCCGACCGCCACCCGATCACCGACGGACCAGCCGGTGACATTGCCGCCGATCGCGTCGATGCGTCCCGCGATCTCGTGCCCTGTCGTGACGGGAAAGGTGGTGCCCGGGATGTGTCCGGCGATGATCAACTCATCGGAGTGACACACCCCGCACGCCTCGACGGCGATCCGCACCTGGCCCGGGCCCGGCTCCTGGGTATCCACCCGAACCAGAGACATGTCCCCGCCAGGCTCGGCGACCTGTATGGAACGGTGCATGGCAGAAGACATGCCGTCTCCTCTTCTTCTTGCGAGAAGCAGCGGCCTTACAGAGAGGCCCTCACTCGTGCACCTTTCCAGTCTCATCTCGTTTATCCACGGCCCGTCGGAACCCCCGTGAGGATCTGTGGCTGACTTCCACCGCTGGTCAGAGCGCCCGGCGTACGGATGCCGCTCCGCGCTGGGTGATCACGACGAGCACGATCATCACCGCCGCGATCAGCGGCAGCGGCAGGCCGGTGAACGCCGTCGCCAGCACCGCGACCACCCCCGCGAGATAGGCACCGTCCACCAGCGGGCCGGGACGATGTGGCCGCACGTGCACCAGCCACAGGCTGATCAGGAAAACGGCCACTGGTACGGCGACCGCCGCCCCGGCGCCGAAGGGGCCGATGTGCGCCTCACGGGTGTCGAAGTCGATGCTCACCGCCAGACCGGCGCCGATCGCCGCGGCGGAGGAGAAGATCAGATAATGGCCGTAGCCCCAGAGGAACGCGACCTTGCTCGACGTCAGCAACAGGTGGGCGGGCCGGGAGAAATACAGCCACCACAGCGCGAAGACGATGACCATGCCGCTGAAGGCCACCGACAGCAGCGGGCCCGCGTCGAGCCGCCGGTCCAGCCCGGTCTGGATGGCGAGGGTGGCGGCGAGGATGGACTCGCCGAGGACGATGATCGTGAACAGGCTGTAACGCTCGGCGATGTGATGCGGATGCCAGGTGGTCGACCAGAACCGTTCCGCCCAGACCGGCACCGCCAGCTCCGCGAGCACCAGCACGAAGAAGGCCGCCTGCCCGAGCTGCTCGGGCAAGGCCAGCCGGGCGATCCAGCCGACCTGGACCACCGCCACGCCGAACGCGTACCGCAGCGCGCTGCGCCGCCCCTCGGCGTGCCCCTGGGCAGCGCGCAGCCAGAGCAGGACGAGCGCCGAGCGCATGACCACGTAACCCAGGGTGACCAGTCCGAAGTCCCCGTCCTGGAAGGCCCGCGGGACCCCGGCGGCGAGGACGAGCACCCCCGCCATCTGCACGAAGATCAGCAAGCGGTACGCCGCGTCGTCGGTGTCGTATGCGGAGGCGAACCAGGTGAAGTTCATCCACGCCCACCAGATCGAGAAGAACACCATCACGTAGCCAAGCGCGCCTGCGCCCGCATGCCCCCCGGACAGCGCGTGGTGGAGGCCGGCGGACGCCTGCGCGACGGCGACCACGAAGCACAGATCGGACAGGAGCTCCAGCGGGGTGGCGACCCGATGCGGCTCGGCGGGGTCGCGCCCGGCCATCCTGCGCCACAGCGGCGCCCCGCTCCCGCCATCATGTGTACCGGTCATCCCTGTTTTCCTCCCTTACCGCATCATTGCGCCCCCTCATCGTGGCGCAGCACAGGGAGTCCGCGAGCCATCCGATCAAGCCGCAGGGCGGGCTCGGCGAGCACGTTGAGCGCGGTCCAATCGCGGTGGGGTTCGAGGCGGTCCCACGAGCGGTATCGCTTGATCACGGTCTCGCCGCGGATCTCGATGTCATGCGTGGTCGACGGGCAGGACCTGGCCCTCGGGAGAGGCGGCGGCCAGGGCCTCGAGGGTGCCCGTGAGGCCGTCCCAGCTCTCCTCGGCGTCCGGCGTGCGCCCGTGCGGCGAGCGGAACCACGCCACGAACTCGGCCACGTCATCGAGCGCCCACCGCAGCCGGTAGAGCTCCAGAGCCGCGAGGCTGGGCGTGCGGCCGGTGGCGTCGGCGTACCGGGCGAGGTCGTCGGCGTCCCTGGCCACCAGCCACAGGTCGCGTTCGGGCGGCGCCAGCCCGACCGTGTCCCAGTCGACCAGCAGCCGCCGCTCGCCGGAACGCATCAGGTTTCCCGGGTGCGGCTCGCCGTGCGTCACGACGGGCTCGCCGGAGTCGGCGGCCATCCGGTCGAACTCCGAAAGCCTGCGGCGCAGCACCCCGGTGTGCTCGGCGATCAGCTCCCTGGCGGGCTCAGAGTACGGGCCACCGAGCCAGGACAGGCGGGATTCCTGGAGCGCCTGCTCCAGCCCTGCCCGGTCCGAGAGCTCCAGCGGGCGCAGGGGAGTGGAGAGGGGCGGCGGGGTGGCGTGGAGGGCGGCGAGCAGGTCGATGATCGCGGCCCGGTCCTCGGCCGGCTGCTCCTGCCCGAACTCGCCGGAGGTCCCGTCCGAGAAGGGGAAGACGCTCATCGCCCACCGGTGGCGGTCGAGCCGCAGCAGCGTCGTGCCGTCGGTCGCGCGCAGCGGAGCCACCACGAAGTCGAGGCCCGCCTCCTCGCGCAGCGCCGCCGCGGTGTCCATGGCCAGCCGCAGCCCGTCGAAGCTCCGGCGCCGTACGTCCGCGACCGTGACGAACCACCGCCCGTCCGCGACCCAGTGGTAGTCGCCGAAGCCGACCGGCGCGTACTCCAGCGTGCGCGCCTGGATGCCCCACGCGCCGAGCGCGGGCCGCAGCAGCCCCTCGTCGAACGAATCCGGCCGATCTCGCATCCGGCCACGCTATCGGCCCCGGCGGCTCGCTTCACCCGCATGAACAAGGGGCGGGGCCTCGCCCATCCGCCGATCATAACGGGCGAATGGGGCCGGTACTTCCCCGGCCTGGCGTACCGATCTCCGTGCCCGGTCACGCTCCACGGAGGATGAGCTCGATGGCGGAGAGCACGTCGGTCACCGTGTGATCCGCCACGACCCCGCCGGTGACTCCCCGGTCGATCCAGATCGTCCGCAGTCCCGCGTCCCGTCCACCCGAGATGTCCTTTTCTGGGTCGTCTCCGACGACCCAGCCGCCAGGTTCCAGCGAAGCGCCGCACCTCCGGGCGGCGATCTCGAACAGCCGCACGTCAGGCTTCCGTACGCCCTCCGCATCCGAGATCGCCCACCCGTCCACCCGGTCCGCGAGCCCGCTCCGTTCGATCTTGCCCGTCTGGTTGTCGGTCATCCCGTTCGTCGCGATCCCCACCGCCCACCCGGCCGCCCGCAACCGGTCGAGCCCGTCGAGCACTTCGGCGGGGCACGAGACCAGGTGCGGCAGCCGCGCCCGGTACGCCGCCCACAACGCCTCGACCGGCTCGGCCAGCCCGAACCGCTCACGTACCAGAGCGAAGAACGAGTCCATGGGCAAGGACCCGTCCGCGTCCAGCGCCACCATCCACGCCACCGCCTCCTCGCCCAGCCGCCGCTCGGCGGCGAACTCGGCGGCCCAGCGCTTGAACGCGCCCAGCCGGTCGATCAGCGTGTTGTCCAGGTCGAAGAGTGCGAGGGGCCGCGTCATGCGTCCCTCGCCGCGATGAGCTCGTCGGTGGCCGACTGGTACGCCGTCGTGGCCCGCTCGAAATAGTCGAACAGCGTGGCGCGCTCCGCCTCCGGGTACTCCTGGATCAGCTCGGCCAGTCGTCTCCGGGTGCCCGCCAGCACCTCGTCAAGCCCCTTCGGCTGGCCGGCCGACTCGACCATCACCTTGCGCCGGTCGGCGGGGTCGGGTGCGCGCCGTACGTACCCGCTCCGCTCCAGGCGGTCGATGAGCCGCGTCGTGGCGCCCGTGGTCAGCCCCGTCTGCACGGCGAGTTCGCCGGAGGTGAGCGGCCCGGTGAGGTCGAGCAGGTTGAGCGCGTAGTAGTCGGTGGCGTTGAGCCCGGCGGCCTCGGCGGCGGCCAGGCTGTTGAGCACGATCGCGCTCAGGTAGCGCCGGAACGTGGCGCTGGGATCGGTTGACAAGCCCTCTCCTCTTCCTTAAGTTGATATCTGCATGAATGCAGAAACTTTTCCAATACAGATAATATCAGAGGGAGCGGAAATGATCACTACCGAGATCCAGAGCCTGTTCGCCGAGCTGGAGGACGCCTGGAACCGTGGCGACGGCAACGCGTACGGCGCGTGCTTCACGGCCGACGCCAGCTACACCACCTTCGTGGGCACCGTCTACCACGGCAGGGAGGACCTCGCCTCCGGGCATCAGGCCCTGTTCGACACGGTGCTCAAGGGCACGAAGATGTTCAACGAGATCGTCGAGGTCCGTTTCTACGGCACCGGCACCGCCGTGGCCGTCGGCAAGGGAGACGTGGCCAAGAAGCACCCCGGCAAGCTGACCAAGGTACAGACGTACACGCTGGTCCGCGAGGCCGACGGCAGGTGGCGCATCGCCTCCTTCCACAACACCAGGCGCAGGCCGCTGATGGAGGCGGTGTCGTTCAAGTACGTCCCGGCCAGCCGGCCGCGTGGATGACGGACGCGGCGCACTCCTCCGAACAGGGAAAGGCGCGGGCGGAACGCCCGCGCCTCAGCAAACGGCTACCGGAGCTCGCGCTTGAGGATCTTGCCCGTGGCCGTCATCGGCAGCGACTCGCGGAACTCGACGATCCGGGGGTACTTGTAGGCCGCCATGTTCTCCTTGGTCCAGGCGATCAGCTCGTCCTCGGTGATCGTCGAGCCGGGTGTGCGGATGACGTACGCCTTGATCTCCTCGCCGTGGGACTCGTGCGGAACCCCCACCACGGCGGCCAGCGACACGGCCTCGTGGGTCATGAGGACCTCTTCGAGCTCGCGCGGATAGACGTTGAAGCCGCCGCGGATGACCATGTCCTTGGCCCGGTCGATGATGGAGTAGAAGCCGTCCGCGTCGCGGGTCGCGATGTCACCCGTGCGGAACCAGCCGTCCTTCATCACCTCGGCCGTCGCCTCCGGGCGGCCGTAGTAGCCCTTCATGATGTTGTGGCCGCGGATGGCGATCTCGCCGGGGCCCTCGCCCTCGATGGTCTTCCAGTCGCCGTCGACCAGCTTCATCTCCACGCCCCAGATCGGGGTGCCGACCGTGCCGGGCTTGGTGGGGCGGCTGAGCTGGTTGAAGCTGGCCACCGGCGACGTCTCCGACAGGCCGTACCCCTCCAGGATGCCGATGCCGAAGGTGCGCTCGAAGTCCTTGAGCACCTCCACCGGCGAGGACGCGCCGCCCGCGACGGCGACCCGGAGCGTGCTGGGCACCTCCACGCCCTCCGTGTGGATCTTGGTGAGCAGGCCCCAGTACATCGTCGGCACCCCGGCGAAGAACGTGACGCCCTCCTTGACCATGAGCGCGAGCGCCTCGCCCGGCTCGAAACGCGGCATCAGCACGATGGCGGCGCCGCGCAGGAAGCCGGTGTTCATGACCACGGTCTGGCCGAAGGAGTGGAACAGCGGCAGCACCGCCAGATACGTGTCCCCGCCGTCGGTGCGGGGGAACATCTTGTCGCTGCCCATGGCGTTCAGCAGCATGTTCTGGTGGCTGAGCTCGGCGCCCTTGGGCTGGCCCGTGGTGCCCGAGGTGTAGAGGATCACCGCGGTGTCGTCGGGGGCCGTCTGCACGGTCTCGAACTCCCTCGCCATTCCGCCCAGCGCCGCCCAGATCGACTCGCCGTACGGAGACTCGGTCGCGAGCGGGGTGGCGGGCAGCACGAAGAAGTGCTCGCAGCCCGGCGCCCCCTCGAAACCCGCCTTGCCGCGCTCGCCCAGCGGCAGCTCGGGCGTGCCCTCGAAGCAGAACAGCGCCTTGGCGTCGCTGTCGTCGAGGTGGTAGGCGATCTCCCGCGACTGCAGCAGCACGTTGAGCGGCACCACCGTGGCCCCGGCCTTGAGGATGCCGAAGTAGACGAACGGGAAGTACGGCAGGTTCGGGCACGCCAGCGCCACCTTGTCCCCCTTGCCGACACCGCGTGACACCAGCAGGTTCGCGACCTGGTTGGCGACGGTGTCGATCATGGAGTAGGGGAGTCGCATGTCCCCGAAGACGATGGCCGTGCCGTCGGGGGTGTTCCTCGCGCTGTCCTCAAGGACGACCGACAGGTTGAGCATGACGCCTTCCTTCTCTAGCCGGGCTTGGCGCCACTCTAAGCAGGACCGCATACCTACTGATAGGTAACAGAGGTCACAAGTGCATATGGACGCGTCCGCTCGCCTGGAGTAAGCAAGTACCAAGTTACTTGGAGGAGCCATGGAGTACGACTACGTGATCGTAGGGGCGGGGTCCGCGGGGTGTGTGCTGGCCAACCGGCTCTCGGAGGATCCCGGTGTGTCGGTCGCGCTGGTCGAGGCGGGCGGGAAGGACGACAAGCTGGAGATCCGCATGCCCGCGGGTTTCGCCAAGCTGTTCAAGACCGACTACGACTGGAACTACACCACGGCCAAACAGAGCGAGATGTCCGGCCGGGAGCTCTACTGGCCGAGGGGCCGCGTGATCGGCGGCTCGTCCTCGCTCAACGCCCAGATGTGGGTGCGCGGCTGCCAGCGCGACTACGACCAGTGGGGCATCCCCGGCTGGTCGTACGACGACGTCCTGCCGTACTTCACCAAGGCCGAGCACCGCGTCGGCAGCAACGAGGGTGACGTCTACGGCACCTCGGGGCCCCTCTACATCTCCGAGCTGCGCAGCCCCAACGTGACCACCGCCGCGTTCCTCAAGGCGTGCGAGGAGCTCGGCTTCACCCGGCTCGGCGAGCTGAACGGGCGCTCCAACGAGGGCTACTGCCCCACGCCGGTCACGCAGCACCGCGGCCGCAGGTGGAGCTCGGCCGACGCCTACCTGCGCCCGGCCGCCTCGCGGCCCAACCTCCACGTGATCACCGGGGCGACCGTGGACCGGGTGGTGTTCGACGGCAGGCGCGCGACCGGCATCGAGCACCGTGGCGGCGCCCAGGTCAGAGCCAAGAGAGAGGTCATCCTGTCCGCGGGCTCGATCGGCTCCCCGTACCTGCTGATGCGCTCCGGCGTGGGCGCGCCCGGCGAGCTGCGCGACGCCGGGGTCGCGATCGTGCACGAGCTGCCCGAGGTCGGCAAGAACCTGCAGGACCACCTCTCGACCGGCGTGTTCGTCGAGTGCGAGCAGCCGGTGACGCTGACCAAGGCCGAGTCGATCGGCAACCTGCTGCGTTACCTCGTCCTGCGCTCCGGCATGCTCACCACGAACGTGGGGGAGGCGGTCGCGTTCATCAGGACCTCGGACGAGGAACCCGCGCCCGACGTCGAGCTGGTCTTCGCCCCCGTGCCGTTCCTCGAGCACGGCCTCGCCCCGCCGACCGGCCACGGGCTCACCGTCGGCGTCGTGCTGCTGCAGCCGGAGAGCCGCGGCAGGGTCGGGCTCAACGGCGGGGATGTCGTCATCGACCCCGGCTACCTGACCGCGGAGGCCGACGTCAAGCGCCTGGTCGCGGGGCTGAAGACGGCCAAGCAGGTCTTCGCCACCACGGCGATGAAGCCGTACGCGGGCGGGCCGATGGCGCCGTACTGGGCGCCGGAGAGCGACGAGGAGCTGGCGCAGTGGGTACGCGAGCGCGGCGAGACGCTCTACCACCCGGTCGGCAGCTGCCGCATGGGGACGGACGACGCCTCCGTGGTGGACCCCTCGCTGCGGGTACGCGGCGTGGAGGGGCTCAGGGTCGTGGACGTGTCGATCATGCCGACGCTGAATCGAGGGCACACCCATGCACCGGCCATTATGATCGGCGAGAAAGGCGCCGATTTGATAAGGAAGGCGCCTTAAGTCCCTTGACGTAAGTGCTCACTTGCAGAAGGCTTGGGTGGTATGACGCTGACCGCTGACGTGGACCTGTCGCAGCTCCCGTTCTGGGGTTTGCCGCAGGCCGAGCGTACAGAGGCCTTCCGCAGGCTGAGGCAGTTGGACCACCCGGTCTTCATGCAGGAGCAGGTCGTGCCGTTCGTCGGCGGCGGCCCGGGCTATTACGCGCTCGTCCGCCACGCCGACGTGATCGAGGCCAGCAGGAACGCGGCCGTGTTCAGCAGCGAGCCGTGCTCCAACAGCATCCCCGACATGCCGCGCTGGCTGAGTGTGTACTTCGGCTCGATGATCAACATGGACGACCCGCGGCACGCCACGTTACGCAGGATCGTGTCCAGGGCCTTCACGCCGCGCATCCTGTCGAAGATGGAGGAGGACCTGGCGAAGGCCGCCGCCGAGATCGTGGACCGCGCGATCGAGGACGGGCCGGGCGACTTCGTGGCGCAGGTGGCCGCCCAGCTCCCCGTACGGGTCATCTGCGACATGATGGGGATTCCGCAGGAGTCTCATGACACGGTGCTGCAGCATACCAACGTCATCCTCGGCAACACCGACCCCGAGTACACCGGCGTCGCCCCCGTCTTCACCCGCCGCAACGTCGCCAAGGGTCTGGCCAAACTGCTACGCGCCGGATACTCGCTCAACCGGCTGGCCGCCCGCCTGGGCGACGAGCGGCGCAAGCGGCCCACGGGCGACCTGGTGAGCCTGCTGGTCAACGGCGAGGAGCGGCTCACCCCGCAGCAGCTGGGGTCGTTCTTCATCCTGCTGGTGGTGGCGGGCAGCGAGACCACCCGCAACGCGATCTCGCACGGGCTCAAGCTCTTCACCGACCACGCCGACCAGCGCGCGATCCTGCTGAACAACTTCGAGGGCCACATCGTCACCGCGTGCGACGAGATCATCCGGTACTCCACGCCGGTGATCCAGTTCCGCCGCACGCTGACGCAGGACTACGAGATGAACGGCACCCGGTACAAGAAGGGCGACAAGGTGCTGCTCTTCTACAACTCCGCCAACCGCGACGAGGCGGTGTTCTCGCAGCCGGACACGTTCGACATCACCCGCGACCCCAACCCCCACGTCGGGTTCGGCGGTCCCGGGCCGCACTACTGCCTCGGCGCGCACCTGGCGCGCAGGGAGATGACCGTGATGTTCCGGGAGCTGTTCACCCGGATGCCTCACATCAAGGCGGTGGGGGAGCCCGACTACCTGCTGTCCAACTTCATCAACGGCATCAAGCACATGCGCTACACCTTCTGACCGGCGGCGCGCCTGACCAGCACCACCGGCAGCAGCGCGCCCGTCAGCGCCAGGGCGGCCGCCACCAGCAGCATCGAGCCGATCCCCGCCCGGTACGGCGCCGCCAGCACGGCCACGCCCACGGCCGTGCCGACCTGCTTGACCGTGTTCACGACGCCGGTCGCCATCCCCACGCGGTCCATCGGCGCGGTCAGGCCGACCTGGTTGGCCACGACGTTCCCCGCGCCCAGGCCGAGCCCGCCCAGGAACAGCCCGAACATGATCGGCGTCCACGGGTCGGCCGCGGGGACGCTCATGACGAGCAGCGCGAGCGCGATCAGCGCAGGGCCGGCGGCGATGAGCACGCCCATTGGCCACCGGTGCAGCACCCGCCCGATCGCGACCGGGCCGATGACGGCCGCCACGCTGAAGGCCAGGAAGCGCGTGCCCGCCTCCACAGGGCCGGCGTTGAGCGGGCCCTGAACGTACAGGGTGAGGTACGTGAACGCGCCCAGCAGCGCGGCCAGCATGAGCAGCGTCGTGCCCGAGCCGACCGCGAACACCCCGTTGCGGAAGAGGCCGAAGTCGATCATCGGCTCGGCCGTCCGCAGTTCCACGACCACGAACGCCGCCAGCAGTACCAGGCCCACCGCCAGCAGCCACGGAAGGTCGTGGATGAGCGCCGGAATGATCGCGAACAGTGCCGCCGCGACCAGCACGATCCCCAGCGGGTCCAGGTGACCCCTGCCGTGTGACTCCGCCACCCGCTGCCGCAGCGCCACCAGCACGAACGCGCCGATCGGCAGGTTGATCAGGAAGATCGCCCGCCAGCCGAACGCGCCCGTCAGCGCGCCGCCCACGACCGGGCCCAGTGTCATGGCCAGGCCGGAGACCGCGCTGAAGATTCCGAGAGCCTTGCCCCGCTCCGGGCCCTCCGGATAGACGGAGGCGATCAGCGGCGTCGTGGTCCCGTAAAGCGCGGACGCGCCCAGGCCCTGCACGCCTCTGGCCAGGTCGAGCAGGGGCGCCGTCGGGGCGAGCGCGCAGGCCAGCGACGCCAGCGTGAAGACCGACACGCCGACGGCCAGCAGCCTGCGCCTGCCGTACCTGTCGGCCAGGACCCCTGCGGGCAGCAGCACGGCGGCCAGGGTGAGCGCGTACGCGTCCACCACCCACTGCACTTCGGGCAGGCTCGCCCGCAGGTCGGAGCGGATATCAGGTAACGCGATCGTGACGGCGGTCAAGTCGACCACCACGAGCACGATGGTCAGTGACGCCAGCGCGAGTACCCATCCCCGTCGCATGCGATCTCCTCAGCAAGAGGGCCCCTCCAGCAGTGGTACTCCTGGGGCGGGCCGAATGCTAGGTTTCGCAGTCATGGAGATCAGGACTATCCACGCCAACGGTGTGGAGTTCGCGTATCTGACGGTGGGGGAGGGGCCGCTGGCGCTGTGCCTGCACGGCTTCCCCGACACAGCACACACCTGGCGGCACCTGATGCCCGCGCTGGCCGCGCGCGGCTACCGCGCGGTCGCGCCGTTCATGCGCGGCTACGCGCCCACCGAGGTGCCGGCCGACGGCGCGTACGAGGACGCCGCGCTGGTCGCCGACGTCCGCGCGCTGCACGAGGAGCTCGGCGGTGACGAGGACGCCGTCGTCATCGGGCACGACTGGGGCGCCTTCCCCGTGTACCACCTGGCCGGCCGCTTCCGCCGTGCCGTCACGCTGGCCGTGCCGCCGCCCGGCTCCCTCGGCGCCGGCTTCCTCGAGTACGAGCAGCTCAAGCGGTCCTTCTACGTCTTCCTCTTCCAGACGTACCTGGGCGAGGCGGCTGTCGCGCGCCCCGGCTTCCTCGAGAACCTCTGGCGCGACTGGTCGCCGGGGTACGACTCGAGGGAGGACCTCGAGTTCGTACGGCGCAGCATCGGCGAGCCCGCCAACCTGAGCGCGGCCCTCGGCTACTACCGGGCCATGCTGGGCACCACGCCGCCCTCCGGCCGCTACCCGGCCCTGGAGGGCGGCGTCACCGGCCCGGTCCTCTACCTGCACGGCTCCCAGGACGGGTGCCTGAGCGCCGAGCTGGCCAAGAACGCGCTGAGCCACCTGGCCGCCGGATCGCGGGCCGAGCAGGTGGCGGGCGCCGGGCACTTCCTGCACCTGGAGCGCCCGGCCGAGGTCAACCGCCTCATCCTGGACTGGCTCGGGACCTCGTCCGCGGCTGAGATGACCCAGGTCCGCCCGCAGGGGTTCACCTCCTGAGGCCGTCCCGTCCTGTGCGGGCCGCCTCCTTCCTGAGGACGGCGATCACCGGGTGCTGCCCCGACAGGCTGACCCGGACCGCCTCCTCCACCGCGAACCCGCGCGGGATCCCGTCGTGCACCAGCGCCACGGCCACCCCGTCGTCGGCGAGCACCCGCCGGACCTCCCGCCACAGCGGGCCGAGGTCCCGCGCCAGCAACCCGCGCGGCGG